>CAYYMW010000020.1:0-33958 GCA_964472515.1 uncultured Verrucomicrobiota bacterium
GCGATTACCCGAGCTGGCCCAACAACCACGGGCCGCCCGTCTCCCAGAAACAGGCAGGAGCCTACGGGAGCTGCGGCAGGGCCTGGGCGATCACTTGGAACACCGCATTGGGGGCAACCCCAAGGCCGATGATCGCCACGATCAGCACCACGCACCCGAACCGAGCGGGCAAGGTGAGGGTGATGGGGGGGCGGTCGCCGGGATCGCGGAAGCAGGCTTCGCGAACGATCACGAGATAGTAATACACGGCGATGGCGGCGTTCAGCATCGCCAAAATGACGAGCGCCAGATAACCCTTGGCCAACGCGGCTTTGAGCAGGGCGAATTTGCCCATGAAGCCCGCAAAGGGCGGCAGGCCGGCCAGCGCAAACACTCCCACCAACAAGGTGGCAGCCAGCAGCGGCGAACGCCGGTGCAGTCCGGCGAGGTCGGTAATCGCCAGGTTCACCCCGTCCTTGGAGGTCCAACCGATCACGAGGAAGCAGGCCAGGACCATCAAGGCGTAGCCGAAGATGTAGTAGAGGGAGGCGGTGTAACCATCCGTGCTGAGCGCCACAAACCCGACGAGCGCGTAGCCGGCGTGGGCGATGCCCGAGAAGCCAAGCAACCGTTTGAGATCCTGCTGCATCAGGGCCACCAGGTTGCCATAGAACATGGAGGCCACGGCAAGGCCGGCCAACAGAGTCGGAATGACATGGTCGGTCCCCGGGGTGAGGGTGGTGAAGCGCACCAAGACCGCGACCGCGCCGATCTTGGGGGCGGAGGCGATGAAGCTGGCCGTCTCGTGCGAGGCGCCTTCATAGACATCGGGCGTCCAGAAGTGGAAAGGAAAGATCGCGAGTTTGTAGAGCAGGCCGGCGAAGAGCATGGCAAGGCCCACCGTCGCCACCGTGGCTTCCTTGGTGACGGCCAGCTTTTGCAGCATGACCGGCAGGAAGGTCGTGCCGGTCAGGCCGAACAGGTAGCTGACGCCGAAGAGCATCACCCCCATGGCCACGATGCCGTACATGATGTACTTGATGGCCGATTCCATCTGGCTGCGCTGTCCCTCGCGTTCCCGGCGCATCGGCACGAGGAAGTACAGGGGGAAGGAGGAAAGCTCGAGGGCGATGATCAGGGCAAGCAGGTCCTGGCAACTGACGAGGAACACGAGTCCGGTGACGCTCAGGGTAAGAAAGAGGTAGTACTCCGGCTTCACGTCTTCGCGGATGTCCGGGAGGTTTCGGTCCATCGACACCACCAGCAGGAACACGAGCGACAAGCCGACCTTGAGCCATTGGGAATACGCGTCGACCAGGTAGGCGTCGTTGAAGAGGCTGGCGTGGCAGCCAACGGTGGCAAGCGCGGCGATCGCACCGGCCATGGCGATGATTTGGGCGGTGATCCGCGCGGCCGCGAGCCGCGAGTCTCCCAAAGCGATCACAAAGAGCGCCAGGGCTCCGAAAAGGAAGACAAGTTCAGGAAGAAAGACCATGCGTCAAAGGGAGCCTGGCCCCACCTTCAGGGGGGCGGCCAAGGCCGGGATGGTTTGCGCTTCAGGGAACGGCGACATAGGCATTCGAACGTTCCACCTGCTCGAGCAAGTGGTTTACACTGGCGTGGAGCACGTTGGTAAAGGGGCGCGGATGGAGGCCGATCCAGAACACGAATACGAGGAGCGGCGTGAGGGTGGCGATTTCCCGCCAGCCGAGGTCGGGAATGGTGGAATGATCGGGATTACGCGTCCCGCCATAGGCGACTTTGAGGAGCAGGCGCAACATGTAGGCTGCGGCCAACACCACTCCCGGGACCACCAAGAGGGTGACCGGCTTCGACCAGGCGAAGCTGCCGCTCAGCACCAGGAACTCACCGATGAAACTGTTCGTGCCCGGGAAGGCCAGCGACGACAGGGAGAAGATCCCGGCGAAAAAGGCGAGGATGGGCATCTGCTTGCCGAGGCCGGCGACCTGCGCCAGCTCGCGGGTATGGAGGCGCTCATAGATGATGCCGACCAGGATGAACAAGGCGCCGGTCGTCACGCCATGGTTGATCATGACCAGGAGGGCGCCTTCCACCCCCTGTGAATTCAGCAGGAAGATGCCGAGGGTGGCAAAGCCCATGTGGCCCACGCTCGAATAGGCCACGAGTTTCTTGAGGTCGCTTTGCGCCAGGGCCGTCAGGCCGCCGTAGAGAATCCCGAGGATGGACAGGCCGATGAGCCAGGGCATGAAGACATGCGTGGCGTGGGGGGTGATGGGGAGGCAGAACCGGAGGAAGCCGTAGGTGCCCATCTTGAGGAGCACGCTGGCCAGAATCACACTGCCCGCCGTGGGCGCCTCGACATGCGCCGCGGGCAGCCAGGTGTGGAAGGGGAACATCGGCACCTTGATGGCGAAGGACAGGGCGAAGGCCAGGAACACCCAGAACTGAAATTGCGGCGAATAAGCCCGCCCCATCAAGTCGGGGATGTAGAAGGTGTCCGCCTCCAGGTACAAGGCAATGATGGCGACCAGCAACATGACCGAACCCGCCATCGTATAGATGAAGAACTTCAGGGCGGCGTAGATGCGCCGCGGGCCGCCCCAGACACCGATGAGCAGACTCATCGGGATGAGCATCGCTTCCCAGAATACGAAGAAGAGGACCAGATCCAAGGCGCAGAACACGCCTACCATGGCTCCTTCCATGATGAGGAGGCAGACGAGAAATTCCTTCACCCGCGTCTCGATGTACCGCCACGAAGCGGTCACGCACAACGGCATGATCAGGGTGGTCAGCAGCACCAGCAGCAGGCTGATGCCGTCCACGCCGAGCGTGTAGTTGATCTTGAGCCACGGAATCCAGGCGGCATGCTCGACGTACTGGAAGGCGGCAGACTGGGCCTCGAAGCGCCAGTACAGGGGGAGGGAAGCCCCGGCCAGAACGAGGGTGGACAGGAGAGTCCACCACCGGAGCGCGCGGGGGTTCTTCAGAAACAAGGCGACGACGGCCGCGGCCAGCGGGCCGAAGATCAGCACGCTGAGCAAGGGGAAGTCGATAGCGGAGGCGGTTGAACTCATCGCGGGGTCAGAAGAGGTAGACCAGGAGCAGCGTCAGAAGCAAGGCGGCGGCGAACACCAAAACGAGGCTTTGCTGAATCTGGCCGCGCTGGGCCGTGCGCAGGCGGCCGCCGACGCCGCGAATGGTGGTGGCCAGGCCGTCCACCAGGCCGTCGATCACACGGTTGTCGAAGCGGCCGGCGAGGCGGGCGGAAACCATGAGCGGAATCAGGCCGGCCACGCGGTAGAGTTCGCCGACGGCGGTATCGGCCCATTGCACCGGTTTGCGGGCCAGCCAGGCGAACGCCCGGCCGCCCTTGCGGTAGAACCAGTCGGTATCGAGGCTGATGGTGGCTTCCGGTTCGAGCTTCTTGATCAGGAGGAAGAAGCCGACGGCGGTGAAAAGCAGCAACTGGAGGGTCTCCGAGACGTGGTAGGCGGTGTAGGGTTCGTACTCCACCTGGAAGGGGAGCTTGCCGTAGAGATACGGGGTGTAGCACCCGATGAAGATGCAAAGGACCGAGGTGATCGCCATGGCGACGTTCATGTTCCAAGGCGGCTCGCTGGCACGCTGCCAGGTGGTTTCCGAGCAATGGCGTTTGCCGAACCAGATGAAATACGGGACCTTCAGGCCGGTGTGGAGGAACGTGCCGACGGACGCCAGCATGAGGAGGTAGCCGACCCAGAGCTTGTGTTCCTCGAAGCCGGCGGTGACGATCATCGATTTGCTGACGAAGCCGCTGAACAGCGGAAAGGCGGAGATCGAGAGGCCGCCAACCAGCGTGAAAGCGAAGGTCCAAGGCATCTTCTCCCAGAGCCCGCCCAGGTTGGTGAACTTGCTTTCGCCGGTCTGGTGCAGCACCGCCCCGCAGCCCATGAAGAGGAGTCCCTTGTAAAGAATGTGCGCGAAGGCATGCGCGCAGGCCCCGTTGATGGCCAGTTCCGTGCCCAAGCCCACTCCCGCGACCATGTAGCCGACCTGGCTGATGATGTGGTAGGCGAGCAGGCGGCGGCAGTCGTTCTCGAGCACCGCGTAAACGACGCCGTACAGGGCCATCGCCACGCCGAGGGGGACCAGGATTTCCATGCCCGGGAAACCACGACAGAGCGCGTACACGGCCGTCTTGGTCGTGAAGGCACAGAGGAAGACGGAGCCGTTGAACGTGCCCTCGCCGTAAGCGTCGGGCAACCAGGCGTGCAGCGGCGGCACGGCGGCGTTCAGGATGAAGCCGATCAGGACCAACCACGCGGCCAGCGTGGGGTGGTGAACGTCAAAAGTGGTAAACGCGAGACTCCCGCCCTGGGAGTGCGCGTGAAGGATGATCCCCGCCAGCAGGGAGATGCCGCCCGCCACGTGAACCAGCAGGTAACGGTAGCCGGTGGCCAGAGACTGAGGACGGCGGCGGAACCAGATCAGGAACACGGACGAAAAAGCCATCAACTCCCAGAAGAGGAACAGCGTCAGGAAGTCTCCGGCGTAGATGGCGCCCAGGGAACCCGCGGCATACGTCCAGGCGGCGGTGTGCTGCAGGCTTCCCTTGACGTGCAGACCGTACAGGGTCGAGATGATGCACATCAAACCCATGATGTAGCCGAAGACCGAACTGAGGCGGTCCACCCGTCCGAAGACGAGGGTCCAATCGAGGAACTTGACCTCACCGAACGTTCCCGCGGACAGTTGGCAGATGCGGGCGAAGGTCAGCAGAGGAACCAGCAACAGAACCGCCGGGCGGGCGCGCTTTGGCACCAGCGGAAGCAGTAGACCACCGAGGATCAGGATCGCAGCGGGATGAATCCAGAGGCTATTCATCGTAATAGTCCTCCCGGGTCATGATGCCGGCATGGCCGAAGGCTTTGGAGAGCAGGATCAACACGACGCAGCCGACAAAACCGAACACCGCCCAGAAGCCGGGAATGGTCTCGGTCTTGGTGTGGGCATGGTGTTTGTCCACCAACATCGGGATGGCGTCCAAAATGACCAGCAGGGCCAGCAGGACCCAGCACAACCGGATCACCGGCTTGAGGCGTTGGCGGATAAACTCGATGAAAGCGCGGAGTCTCATGGCATAACGACGGCTTTGGCAAAGCCCATGAAGAGATCAGGGTAGAAGCCCAGGATGAGCGAGATGACCGCGGTGATGGTCAGCGGCACCACCATGGCAGGGTGGGCTTCTTTATAGTGATGGCCGGCATCCGCTGCGGAGGGTTTTCCAAAGAAAGCCTGATACACCACCGGGGCGAAGTAGGCGGTGTTGAGCAGGGTGCTGGCGATCAGCACACAGATGATGCCGATGGAGCCCGCATCCATGGCGCCGACCAGCAGGTACCACTTGGAGACGAACCCGCCCACGGGAGGCGCGCCGATCATGCCCAGGGAAGCGATCGCAAAGGCGCCGAACGTGAAGGGCATGACCCGGCCCAGCCCACTCATCTCGGAGATGTTCTTCTTGTGCGTGGCGACGTAGATCGCCCCAGCGCAGAAGAACAGAGTGATCTTGGCGAAGGCGTGGTTGGCGATATGCACCAAACCACCTTCGACCGCCGCCGGTTTGAGGAGGGCGACCCCCAGAATCACATAGGACAACTGGCTGACGGTCGAGTAGGCCAGCCGGGCTTTCAGGTTGTCCTTGCTTAGGGCGATGATCGACGCCGCCAGGATGGTGAACGAGACGAAGTAGGCGGTGGGCAGGCCCAGATTCAGCGCGTCCATTTTGTCCACGCCGAACACGTAGAGCATGACGCGGACGGTCGAAAACACCCCGACTTTGACGACGGCGACGGCGTGCAGCAGGGCGCTGACCGGGGTAGGGGCCACCATCGCGCTGGGAAGCCAGTTGTGAAAGGGCATGATGCCGTTCTTGGCGAAGCCCAGCAGGCAGGCAACGTAAGCGGCGGTGACCAGGCCTTTGTGGGCCTCCGGCGGCAGAATGCCGGTATGGATGTTGTGGGCGAAATCGAGTGTGCCGCTGAGCACGTAGATCAGCACCATGGCGGGCAGCACCAAGGCCTTCGCGGTGCTGGTGAGGTAGACCAGGTATTTGCGCGCGCCCTCGTAGCTTTCCTCATCCTGGTGGTGGGCCACCAAGGGATAGGTCGTGATGCTGACGATCTCGTAAAACAGGTACAGGGTGAACAGGTTGTCGGCAAACGCGCACCCCATGGCACCGAACAGGGCCAGGGCGAAGCAGGCATTGAAGCGGGTCTGAGCGTGTTCCTCGAGACCCCGCATGTAACCGGCGGAGTAGAAGACCGCCAACACCCAGAGGAACGAGGCCGCCACCGCGAAGATCATCGAGAGAGCGTCCGCGCGGAGAGTGACACTCAGGCCGGGCAGCATGTCGAACAGAACGAACGAGATCGTCTTGCCGGAACGAACAGCGGGGATCAGGGAGACGGTTGTGAGAAAGAGGGTGGCGGCGGCCAGGAACGAACAGGCTTCGCGCAGATTGGGGCGCCGGCCGGTGACCATCACCAAGCCCGCGCCGAGGAGCGGGGCCAGGATGGCCAGGAGCAATCGTGGTTCGGTAATGGTCTCCATAGGGGCGCTAGCCGCGCAGGTCGGTGAGTTGGCGCGGTTCGATCGACCGGTAATTGCGGTACACGGCGATGATCACGCTCAGCGCGACTGCGACTTCCGCCGCCGCCAGCCCCATGATGACCAGCACGGCGATCTGGCCGACGGTCGGGTCAGGCGCGCTGAAGCGGTTGAGCGCCATGATGTTGAGGGCGGCCGCTGAAAAGATGAGTTCGCCGGCGATGATCATGCCGACGAGCGTGCGTCGACGCACCAGGCCGAAGACGCCCACTGCGAAAAGGAAAGCGGCGAGGGCCAGATAGACGCGGGGGTCGTTGTAGAGGCCAGTCAGGTTCATGGTTTGGTGCGGCCGTAGCGCGCGATGACCAGGGCTCCCAGAATGGCGACGAGGAGCACCAGGGAAATGAGTTCGAAGGCCAGACTGTAGGTCGTGAGCAGCGAGGTGCCGATGGCGGCGATGGAGCCGGAGTCGACGCTGGCCGTCGATTTCGGCCAGGCATGGCTGGCACCCACCCAGCAGAGACCTGCAAAGGCGGCGCCCGTGATGGCGAAGGCCAGTCCGCCCCATCCGAAGGAGGCTAGAGTACGTTCCGGCGGCGGGGGCTCCATAGGTTCGGCCAGCATGACCGCGAAAATGATGGTGATGCAGACCGCGCCGACGTAGATGAGCATCTCCATGAGCGCCAGGAAGGGACTGCAGAGAAAGTAATACAGGCCGGCCAGGCCGGTGCAACAGAGCGCCAGGCCGCAGACGCCATGAATGATCTTCGGAGTCAGCACGGCCAGAAGCGCGCCAGTTACCGTGGCGGCGACGAACAGGAGGAAGACGGCCAGAACTGCCGCCTGGGTGGCGGGGTTGATCTGGGTCATCGGTTTTCCTCCTCGAACCGCTGGACGAGGTCGATCTGGCAGTAGGGGGTCTTGCTCAGGGAGGCCAGGTTGTACGCCTTCGAGTAGGCCAGAGCATCGGTGGGGCAGACTTCGACGCAAGCGCCGCAAAGACTGCACTTCGTGAAATCCAGTTTGAAATCAGTCACCGACTTGCGCTTCTCCCCTTCACGCTTGATGCCTTCGACGACGATGCAGTCGCTTGGGCAGGCTTTCTCGCACGACTTGCAGGCGATGCACAGCGTCCGGCTGGGATTCTCGGGGTCCTTGACGAGAATGATGTGGCCCCGGTAGCGGGGGGCCATCTTCAACGATTCACGCGGATAGTGCAGCGTGACCGGCTTGCGGAAGAACTCGGCCAGCGTGATGCGCATGCCGACAAAAATGGTCCGCAGGCCCAAAAGAGTGTCGCGCAAGGGAGTTTTCATGAATGAAGGACTTTCAGCATGACCGCCGTGAGAATCAGGATGGCCAGCGAGGTCGGGATGAGAATCTTCCAGGACAGATTCAGCAGGCCGTAGAATTGGGTCCGGGGCACGGTCCAGCGAATCCAGATGACGGTGAAGCAAAGCAGGTAGAGCTTGAGCAGGAACCAAGGCAGGCCGCTGAAGGCGCCGAAGGGACTCTGCCAACCACCGAAGAAGAGAATCGTGGCCACGCTGCAGCCAACGACGATGTTGGCGTATTCGGCCATGAAGAAGACCCCGAACCCCATGCCGGCGTATTCGGTGAAGGCGCCGGCGACCAATTCGCTCTCCGCCTCGGCCATGTCGAAGGGAGCACGGTTGGTTTCGGCCAGCATGCAGGTGAAAAAGATGATGAAGGTGGCCGGCATCAGCGGGTTGGCGTCCAGGCGGAAAATGTTCCAGTGCCAGAACCAGCCGGCCTGCTGGGTCACGATTTTCTGGAGATCCATGGTTCCCGTGACCATCAGCATGGTGGTTACCACCAACAACATCGGCACCTCGTAGGCGACATCCTGCGAGACCACGCGGGCGGCCGATACAATGGCGTACTTGTTCCGCGAAGCCCAGCCTCCCAGCATGATGGCCATGACGTTGATCGCGCCGAAGGAAAACATCATCAGCAGCCCGACGTTGAGGTTCCGGGCAACCAGGAAATCGCTGAAAGGCACCGTGGCCAGGCACATCAGCGGCGGGCTCATGACCATGATGGGGGCCAGCCGAAAGAGGATGCCGTCCACTCCGGCCGGAACGATGAGTTGCTTGGACATCAGCTTGAGGCCGTCCGCCACGGGCTGAAGCAGGCCGGCGTAGCCGACCTCGGTGGGACCGGCGCGACGCTGGAAGCGGCCGGCGCCCTTGCGCTCCACCCAGACCAGGTAGGCGGCGTTGAAGCCCACAAAGGCCATGATGCCCGCCAGGAAGGCGATCAGTTTGAAGAGTTCGGGGAGGCTCATGGGAAGAGGGCGGCTTACCGGTCAATATCGGGGATGACCAGATCGAGGGAACCCATGAGGGCCAGGGCGTCGGCGAGCAGCATGCCCTGGCTGGCTTCCTCAAACAGGCTGAGGTTGGAGAAGCAAGGCGTCCGGAGTTTGAGGCGATATGGCGTATCGGTGCCATCACTGACCGCGCGGACCATGAACCGTCCCCGGGCGGCTTCGACGGCGAAGGAGTAGTTGCCGGGCGGCAGTTTGACCGTCTTGGGGACGCCCTTGGCCATCACCGGCCCTTCGGCGATCAAGTCGAGGGCCTGGTCAATGATGCGCAGGCTTTGCACTATTTCCTCCATGCGCACCAGATAGCGCGCCATGCAATCACCTTCCGGGAAGGTGGGGATGTCGAACTGAAGTTCCGGGTAGATGGAGTACGGTTCGGCGCGCCTTACATCATAGGCAATGCCGGAGCCGCGGATAACGGGTCCCACCGCGCCGTACTGGCGGCACAGTTCCGGACTAAGCGGGCCAATATTGGTCAGCCGTTTGCGCAGGATCACGTTGTCGGTGACCAGCGCACGGTACATGCCAAGCCGGGGGCGCATGGAGATGACGAACTCGCGCACGCCCTTGAGAAAGGCGTCATCGACATCGTTGCAGAGGCCGCCGAAGCGGTAGTAGCAGTAGGTGAGGCGGGAACCAGTAACGCCTTCCAGCAGGTCGAGAATCTTCTCCCGATCATCGAAGGCGTAGAGCAGGGGGGTGAATCCCCCCAAATCGAGCAGGAAGGCCCCGAACCAAACCAAGTGACTGGAGATCCGGTTGAGCTCCGAGGTGATGACGCGGATGCATTCCGCCCGGCGCGGCACCTCGATGGCCAGCGCGCGCTCGACCAAACCCACATAAGCGTGGGTGTAGGTCATCGCCGAGAGGTAGTCGATCCGGCTGGTGTTGGGGAGAAACTGGGCCCAAGTCCGGTTCTCGCCCATCTTCTCATGCATCCGGTGGATATAACCGGGGACCGGTTCCGCGCGCCGGATGAACTCGCCATCCATGGTCAGCTTGACCCGCAGCACGCCGTGGGTGGCGGGATGCTGGGGGCCGAGGTTGAGCACGAAGGTCTCCCGTGGGCCGTGCTCCGCCGGAGTAGTTGGCTCGAGAATCACGGCTGGAAGTCCTTCTTCAACGGATGGTAATCGGCGTCGTCCGGCAGCAGAAAGGGCGTCAGGTTGGGATTTCCCAGGAAGCGGATGCCGAAGAAATCGTGGGTTTCGCGCTCGTGCCAGTCGGCGCCGGGGAAGACCTTCATGACGGTCGGGAGTTCGGCGGCCGATCTGGGAACCCGGGTGCGGACGGCGGCGCGCCAGCCAGTCAGCGCATGGAAGTAGTCGTAGATGACCTCCATTTGGTCCTGCTTGATCCAGTCGACGCCGGTGATGGTGTCGAAAGCGAAGCCGTAAGCGGCCAGCAATTCGGCGGCCGCCACGACATGTTCGGGGGTCACGGTGAAATCCAAGTGGCAACCGCTTGGGCCCAGACGGTCGGAGGGCGCCGGGACAGGCGCAGGGGGAACCGCCGGCGACGGTGCGGGAGCCGCGGCCGCAGGGGCGACCGGCGCCGGAAACTGATCGGCGAACCGGTGGGCAATGGTTTCCGGGGTGACGTTCATTCGGGTTTCACGCGGGGAAAGCGGCGCTTGCCGGTGAGCTTCTCCTCCAACGCGAGAATGCCTTCGATGAGAGCCTCGGGACGGGGGGGGCAGCCGGGAATGTAGACATCGACCGGGAAGAGCTTCTCGACGCCCTCGACCACCGCGTACTGGCCCGGGTAGACGAAGGGGCCGCCGGAAATGGCGCAGTTGCCCATGGCGATGACCCACTTGGGTTCCGGCATCTGGTCGTAGAGCGTCTTGACTGCCTGAGCCATCTTCTTGTTGATGGTCCCGGCCACGATCATCACGTCCGCCTGCCGGGGGGAAGGTCGGAAGACCTCCGCGCCGAAGCGGGAGAGGTCGAACCGCGAGGCGCCGGCGGCCATCATCTCGATGGCGCAGCAGGCCAGCCCGAAGGTCAGCGGCCACAAGGAGTTGGCGCGTCCCAACGCCAGGAGTTCGTCGAGTTTGGCGAATTTCACGATCGAGGAGCAATCGACTTGCGATTCCATGCGAAAACACCTTTCTTCCAAGCGTAGACGATGACGAGCGAGAGAATCCCCACGAACAAGATCAACTCAACCAGATCCCGGTAGGCAAACTGCCGGTTGTAGACAAGGGCGACCGGAATCAGGAAGAGCACATCGACCGCGAAAGCCACAAAGATCAAAGCGTAAAGGTAGTAGACCGCGCTATAGCGAATCCACGCATCCCCAATCGGGTCCATGCCGCATTCCACGACCTGCTCCGCCTTTTGGGCGGCCTGGCGCGTCTCGCGGGGGGAGAGCAGGGCCACGACGACGAATGGACCCGCGGCGAACAGAAGTCCGCCGAAGCAGAAAGCCATGACGTAAAGTAAGTCTATCAGATATGCGTCTTCGAGGATCATAGAAGCACTACCGGCCTATCGCTGCAAATGGTCGTTGCCGCCTTGGCAGGTTCAAATTACGGGAACCGGCCAAAGAGATCAAGCATTCGTTGAAGCCAGGCCGCCGGGCGGGCGCGCTGATACCGGCGCGCGTCGCCACAATCGACTCTGGCCCAAGGCATAGACACGTCATGATCACACCCGTTGATTTGGGGCGCAGAGTCATCGCGGGAAAGGCCCCGGTTCATCCGCAGAGCCCGGCGGCAAGGGGGCGTCAGCCTTCGCCAACCACCTCTCCAGCGCAGGGGTTTGAAAGTGTAAACTACACGCCGCCAAGGAGCTTCGGTTGTTCGCGCAGGTTGGCGTCGGTTGGCGGGTGGCTTGCTGGCGACCCATAAAAACTGGACCCAGCATGGCATGAGAGGGATTAAGAATCAAGCGGTAGCATGGAAGAAATAAGAGATGCGCATGCTGTAATTTATTGAAGAGTAGTGGGAGTGATGAGGTGCGTTAGCGTGAGTCAATTGCGCGGAGAGGTGTCTGCGGCCGCTTGAGGGCGGATTCTGGCAAAGCGCACCAGGATGGTGCGTGAACGGTGAAGGAGCCCCAGCCAAAGGAACGCCAAAGCCAACAGGACCGGGCCAACCCGCGCCGGGAGGACAAAACCATCATCCTAATAAACTAAAGGCGAATCACTTATGTATGGGGCTGACTGGGTGTGGTTGGGCGAGGCGTGAAACCGGGCGCTGGAAATGAAACGGGGCTCCACCTTGCGATGGAGCCCCTGGCGTACGGTGAGCGGCGGAATCCCCGATGGTTCAGTCCTTTCCAGCGACCCAGCGGATGGCTTGCGCCACGAGCTTTCGATAGCCGGGGTTCTCGTAAGCGAAATGATCGTGCCCGAGCTGGAGGTAGACGATCCGCCCCTTTTTGTACTGATTGCTCCAGCCGATGACCGGGGCGCTGGTCTTCTCCTTGGTCGTGAGCAGCGGCTTCGAGGTGGGCGCGACGTCGAAGAGGTTGTAGGTCTCGTCCAGGATTTGAAAGTCCGTGAGGCCCTTCGTGACTGGGTGGGAAGGATCGGCGATGCTCACGGTGAACTTCACCCCGTGTTGGTAGATCGACCGGGCCTTCTCCACCCCGCGCACCGTCTTCTTGGAGAGGTAGTAACGTCCGCCCAGAATCTTCTCGTACTCGTCCCAGTTCTGGTAGTTGGCCACGCTGTGGTGGAGCGTCACCATGCCTTTGCCTGCCTTGAACCATTGCTGCAGGTCGGCTTTGGTCTCGTCAGTGATTTCCTGGTGCATGTCGTAAACGACCAGCACGTCGAACTTTGCGGCCGCTTCAGGGCGGAGATAGGCGTGGGCGTTGGGATGTTCCACGGCGGTGAAGACGATCTCCGGGTTGTCCTTGAAGAGCTGGAAGAACTGGGGCTGCTCGAAGTCATGCCCGCCCGTGAAAAGCAGCACCCGCAGTTTTCCGCCGTCGGCCGCCGCTGCGGTCGTTGCGAGCCAACCGGTCGCTGCAAGAGCGGCCGCGCACCATATCAGCCATCGCTTCATATTTTGTCCGTTGGGTTGCGAGCCCGTTTCCAGGCTCTATTTGCCGCGTGTCACCACGGTTTCCCGTTCCACGTCGTGGAGGGAGCCGAGCACCTGCACGCGAGTGTCGCCAAAGCCATGATACACCCTGACCTGGCGCGCCGCCTCCAAGGGACGCTTGTCCAGACTCCGCAGCGCAAAGAGCGGGGCCTGGGCGTAGCGCACGCCCTTCCAGTTGAGTGCATGGAAGGCGGTAAAAGTCGGTGATTCCACCAGGAATCCATAGGGTGGAAGGTGAACGTTGCCGGCGTAGCGGCTCCGGCAGCGGTAGTTGGCGGCGCCGAAATTGACAAACACCTCGGTGCGATCCTCCCCGGTGCCAAACACACTGTGCTGCACCTTGCGATCCGCCGTGAGGAACTCGTGCCGGGTCATGGGTTGGCGGCTGGTCAGTTCGTTCAACGGCGAGAGAATCTCGTAGGTGTTCTTCACGAACCGGTCCATCGGGTGCAGCCCGTCCGACCAGCCCTTGTCGCCGCGGACGAAGAGGCCGGGGTCCAGGCCGGGGGCGGTTCCGGTGTGAGCAACCGGCGCGAAGCGGGCGCTGCCAGGGCCATCGGCGGTCAGTTCGCCGAGGATATGGCGGCGCTCGCCATCGTCCGGCCCACGGAGGCGCACGCGCTGGCCGCCGGCTTCTTGGAAGAGGCCGAGGCGGAGTTGGGCGCGGCCGCTGAAGCCCTTGGGGAGGGTTACCCGGGAGGTGTCCTGGTAGGTCTGGCCCGGCTGCCACTGGCTGGTGGGCACGGCCGGCTCATAGTCGCCTTGGAACAGAATCTTGCCGTCGGCGTCGGTGAAATGCACCAGAACGCGGTAATCCTTGGCCGGGGTCGTTTCCGCCCGCCAACCGCAGGTGAGGCGCACTTCCACCTGGTCGCCGGGGCCGGCTTTGATGGCGACGCCGTCGATGCCCGGTTGGAGGGCCAGCGGCAGTTGCTCGCTGATGGTCTCCTTCCAATACAAGTGGGCGGGGATGTTGTGGTGATTCAGGGTGCGACCGAGGATCAGGTGCTGCAGCACATAGGGCGCGGCGTTCGCGGGCTCGTAGCCGTACTTGCCGTACATCGCGATGGTGTCCCGATAGACGAGCTCGAAGAGCGGAATCACCGTGGCGCCCAGGTCGCGCTCCAGGTTCTCGTTGTGGTAAGCATGTCCGCTAACACCGGTCAGGCCCTCGAAGAAATCGCTGTGAGGAATCGCCCATTCGCGACCGCACTCGCTGCCGAAGATGGAGAACTCGCTCCGCGCATAGTCGGAGAGCGCCTGCTTCCATTTCATGTCCCCAGCCCGATCCAGCGGGTGCTGCGGATCATGGCACTCCATGAGGCCGGAGGCGTAGGTGGTGTCGATGAAGTAGGCATCGGCGCCGGTCAACCGCTTCACGGCAGGGAGGTTCTGGGGCCGCCGCGCGAGCTCCAAGGCCTTCTGCGAGCAGGTCAGGTAGGCGCGTCCTCCGGCCCAGACGCCCCCTTTCGCCAGGTTTCCGTCGGGCGTGCGCATCAGGTAGCTCTCGTCCCAAGAGGGCGCGTCGCGGTACATGTCCTGGTAGTTGTCGTGCAGACCGAAGAGGTAGCCCAACTGGCGGACGCGGCCCGCGCATTCGTGGAACGCAAAGTCACCGCCGCATTCCGGGGCGGCAGGCAGGATGTCGGGATGCTGGTTGTCGTACCCGCGGTGAATCCAGCCGCCCATCAGGAAGAACACCTTGTCGAGTTGGAGGTCCTGTTTCAGGTGTTCCGCCACCTGAGCGGCTTCCTCAAAGGTCCAGTTGACCCGCGAGTGCTCCTCCTTGGTGCTGGTCTCGTTCATCTGGCGGTCCAAGGCGCTCCAGAGCTTGAAGTTGATGGCGCCGAAGAGCCGGGCGCGCTCGGGATGGCGTTTGAGCTTCTGGTCCCAGGTCACCAGCCAGCCGCGTTCCCTGGCCATTTCCCGGTACGCCTGCCCAATCTCATTGTAGTCACCCTGGCCCAGCAGGCTGATGCGGCAGTGTGCGGCGCTCCGCCGCAGCACCAAGGAGAGGGAAAGGACATCCCGCCCACCGAAGCGGCCGCCGAGGGGCTGTTCCTGGCGGACCTCCGCCGTGACGTTGGGATCCTCCCAACTCACCAGGAGGGCCGTGCCGCGTTTGAGCATGCCCGCCATGGTCAGGTGACAGCCCTCGTAAGCATAGGTATCGAAACTATGCCGGAACGTCTTGCCGCTGCCTGCGGGGATCAGCAGACCTTCGCGCGCGGGGATGACGGCGGAGCCGCGATCCGCTTCGGTGGTCCAGAACGCTTCGTCCAGCAGTCTCAGGCTCTGAACGGTCAGTGCCTGGTCGGCCAGGTAGGAGAAGTCCAGACTGCGTTCGTCGGGTCCTCGCCTTATAAATACGGTCACCGCGGCCCCGGACTGATTTGGATCCGGGCGAAACAAGGCCTCCAACCGGTCGGGAAACTCGTGGATCTCACACGCGCTCAAAGGTTGCCGGAGCGCCTTGCCGTCCACCACGAGGGTGATTTCGCCAAACCGACTTTGATGGGGATTCGAGCGCCAGACGACGCCGCTGGCCTTGTCCAGCAGTTGATACTCGCCGTTGGCAGGGCTTAGTTCGAGCCGGTATTGCCCGGTTTCCAGTTGCGCGCGGGGGGCCGCCAAGACGGCCAGAGAGGCGGCAGCCGTCAGGAGAAGCAGGAACGCCTGTCGGGCCAGAAACCGATGCTGCGAATTCATGGACTTGTGAGATTGCTTTCGATCGTTCGCTGAACCCTAGGCTAACGAGCAGGCGGTTGTGTGGCGAGCCAAACTTCGCCCCCCTCCGCGGGCACAGGCGAGCCGGTTCCCGCAGCCAGCTTTGTGCTCGCCTTCCCAGTCGGGGACGGGCTACGTTGGCGGCTGCATGGCTGAGGCGCCTGTCGTTGGTTCGACTCGCAAGACGCTACGGGTCCTTCTTATCGAGGACTCGGAGTTCGATGCTGTCCTGCTGGTGAACCTGCTGAGGCAGGGAGGGTATGCCATTGCCTATCGGCGGGTTCAGAGTGCGGCGGCGATGGACGAGGCCTTGGCGGCCCAGGAGTGGGATTTGATCATCTCCGATCATGAAATGCCTGGCTTCAGCGCTCCGGAGGCGCTGGCTATCCTGCAGCGGTCAGGTCGCGATTTGCCCTTCCTGATTGTCTCCGGCGGCATTGGGGAGGCGACGGCGGTTGCGGCCATGAAGGCGGGGGCCAGCGACTACTTGATCAAAGGGCAGTTGGGCCGCTTGGTGCCCGCGGTGGAGCGGGAATTGCGGGAGGCGGCCAATCGACGGGCCAAGCGTCAGGCGGAGGCTTCCCTCCGCGAGAGTGAACAGCGTTATCGTCTGCTTTGGGAGAACTCCCCGGACGCGGTGGTCCTCATGGATGCCGACGGCCGCATCGCCTTCGCCAATCCGGCGGTGGGCACCACTTTCGGGTTCGCGCCCCAGGGCCTGGTTGGCACGCATTTCGAGGCTTTGCTGGCGGACCGCGGCGTCGGGGGGGATATCCCCGGTCTCTCCAGCCATTGGGAGCCAGGCAAAGGGATGGTGATGCGCCAGATGGTGGAGACGGTTGGCCTGCACCAGCAAGGCCACGCCATCCCCATCGAAGTCGGGCTCAGCAGCATGGAGATGGAAGGACGCACGTGGTTCATCGCCTTCATCCGCGACATTACCCAGCGCAGGCAGGCCGAACTCGCCCTGCGCGACACCGAGGAACAATTGTTCGTGGCGCGGGAGATCCAGCAGCGCCTTTTCCCCCGCAGCTTCCCTGACTGCCCCGGGTATGACATCGCCGGAGCCTCCTACCCGGCGGAGGCGACCGGTGGCGATTACTTCGACTTCTTTCCCATGCGCGATGGCGGGCAAGGGATTGTCATCGGTGACGTCAGCGGCCATGGGGTCGGCCCGGCCCTGCTCATGGCCGAAACCCGGGCGTATCTCCGGATCGTGGCGCTCAACCGGGCGGAGCCTTGCGCCGTGCTCGCCCAGGCCAATCGTGCGTTGGCCGAAGATGTTGGAGGAGAACGCTTTGTGACCGTCCTGCTAGCACGGTTGGACGCCGCACGGAGGCACTTGACGTACGCCAGTGCCGGTCATCCCGGAGGTTTTTTGCTTGGACCTGACGGAGCGCTCAAGCTGATCCTCAAGCGCACCGGACTTCCGTTGGGCATCCGTCCGGAGGGGGTTTTCGAGCCGGGCAATCCCATCGATCTGGAGACGGGTGATCTGCTGGTAATGCTCACTGACGGGTTTGAGGAAGCCACCGCGCCCGATGGCATGCCCTTTGGGGTGAACCGCGCCCTCGCCCTGGTCAGAGAGCACTGCAACCGCACTGCCAAGGAGATTGTGGAGGCCCTCTACCGGGGCGTGCGCGCTTACGCCCAAGGGGAGGCGCAGTTGGACGACCTTACCGCCGTGGTGGTGAAGGTCTTGGGCTAGCTGGAGGGGCCGCTGTCCGTGAACCCGCTCAGCGTTTTGCTGCGGCAGTGGGGTTTTGAGCAGGAACATATCTTCATATCAAGATATGATGATTTTTGACTTGTTTCGCCCCTGATCACGCGTTACCTTCTTCTCTGCGCGCAGCCGGCCACGCCCGCCCGTAAACGCCCGCGTGGGCCGCTCGCGCCCGACGATCAACATGACTGACTCTACTCTGCATGGCCGGTCTCTGGACCTGGAGCTGCGACGGCGAATTCTCATCCTCGACGGGGCCATGGGTACGATGGTTCAAGCCCTGAACCTGCAAGAGGCGGACTACCGCGGGAGCATCTATGCGGGCGTTGACCGCTTACTCAAGGGGAATCACGATCTCCTGTGTGTTACCCAACCGGCGATCATCGAGAAGATCCACCGCCAGTATCTCGAGGCCGGGGCGGAGATTCTGGAGACCAACACCTTCAACGCGAATGCCATCTCGTTGGCGGACTACGGCTTGGAGAGCCAGGTGCGCGAGCTGAACCTGGCCGCCGCTCGCGTGGCCCGTCGGGCAGTTGACGCCTTCCGCAGGAACTCGCCGGCGAGCCTGTGTTACGTGGCGGGCGCCCTGGGGCCCACCAACAAGACCGCGTCGCTTTCTCCTGATGTCAACAACCCTGCCTTCCGGGCGGTGAGCTTCGACCAACTCGTAGCGGTCTATGCCGAGCAGGCGCGCGCCCTGATCGAGGGTGGGGTGGATCTGCTGCTGGTGGAGACCGTCTTTGACACACTGAACGCCAAGGCTGCCTTGTTTGCCGTCGAACAGACCTTCGACGCCGTCGGTCGCAAGCTGCCGGTGATGCTCTCCTTCACCATTACGGATCGCAGCGGTCGGACGCTCTCGGGCCAGACGGTGGAAGCGTTCTGGAACTCGGTCTCCCATATTCCGGTGCTGAGCGTCGGGATCAATTGCGCCTTGGGTGCCAAGCAGATGCGTCCGTACTTGGAAGAACTCTCGCGAGTGGCGCCGGTTCCTCTCAGTTGCTATCCCAATGCCGGGCTGCCCAACGCCTTCGGCGGCTTTGACGAGACGCCCGAAACGATGGCTGCCGATCTGCGCGAGTTCGCCCAACGCGGGTGGCTGAATCTGGTTGGCGGCTGTTGTGGGTCCACGCCTGAGCATATCCACGCCATCGCCGAGGCGGTGCGCGATCTGCCCGCCCGCCACATTCCCGAGGTGGAACCGTATCTGCGTCTCAGTGGCCTTGAGCCCGTGACCGTCCGCCCGGACAGCAATTTCCTGAACGTTGGGGAACGAACCAACGTTGCCGGTTCGCCCAAGTTCGCCAAGCTCATCCTGGCGGGACAATATGACGAAGCCCTGACCATCGCCCGCCAACAAGTCGAGAGCGGCGCCCAGGTGATCGACGTCAACATGGACGAAGGCATGCTCGATGCGCTGACGGCGATGCCCCATTTCCTGCACCTGATCGCCTCGGAGCCGGAGATCGCGAAAGTCCCGATCATGATCGATTCCTCGAAGTGGGAGGTCATCGAAGCCGGCTTGAAGTGCCTCCAGGGCAAGGGGGTGGTCAACTCCATCAGCTTGAAGGAGGGTGAGGAACGGTTCCTGGCGCAGGCTCGCCGCCTCCGGCGCTACGGTGCGGCGGTGGTGGTCATGGCCTTTGACGAGCGCGGCCAGGCGGACACCTACGAGCGGCGCATCGAGGTCTGCGGCCGGGCCTACCGGTTGCTGACCGAGCGGGTCGGTTTTCCACCGCAGGACATCATCTTCGATCCGAACGTCCTCACGGTTGGCACGGGCATGGAGGAGCACGCCAACTATGCGGTCGATTTCATCCGCGCCACCCGTTGGATCAAGGAGAACCTGCCGCTGGCCAAGGTGAGCGGAGGCATCAGCAACGTTTCCTTCAGCTTCCGGGGCAACAACGCGGTTCGCGAGGCGATGCACAGCGCCTTCCTTTTCCACGCCATTCGAGCGGGCCTGGACATGGGCATCGTCAACGCCGGCATGCTGGCGGTCTACGAGGAGGTCCCGAAGGACCTGCTGGAGCTGGTCGAGGACGTGCTTCTCAACCGCCGGCCCGACGCCACCGAGCGCCTGATCCGCTTCGCCGATTCCCTCAAACAACAGGGCAAGGCGGTGGAGGCGACGGAGGCTTGGCGGCTCGCACCAGTCGAGGAGCGCCTCTCGCACGCGTTGGTGAAGGGAATCGTCGATCACATCGACGCTGACACCGAGGAGGCCCGCCAGAAGCTGGGCTCCCCGCTGGCCGTGATCGAGGGGCCCTTGATGGCTGGGATGAACGTCGTGGGCGATCTCTTCGGCAGTGGAAGGATGTTCTTGCCGCAGGTCGTCAAGAGCGCGCGGGTGATGAAGAAGGCGGTGGCTTATCTGACGCCGTTCTTGGAGGCCGGTCAGGCTGCCGGAAGCGGCAAGCAGGGCAGGGTGCTCCTGGCCACCGTCAAGGGGGACGTGCATGACATCGGCAAGAACATCGTTGGAGTGGTGTTGGCCTG
The DNA here is from genome assembly GCA_964472515.1 of uncultured Verrucomicrobiota bacterium. Lineage (GTDB taxonomy): Bacteria > Verrucomicrobiota > Verrucomicrobiia > Limisphaerales > J093 > CAYYMW01. The sequence goes on from CAYYMW010000020.1 coordinate 19,912, forward strand.
CAACAACTACGAGGTGATCGATCTCGGGGTGATGGTTCCCGCCGAGAAGATCATCGCCGCCGCCCGCGAGCAGGCCGTGGATATCGTTGGGCTCAGTGGTCTGATCACCCCGTCGCTCGACGAAATGGTGCATGTGGCCGGGGAACTGGAGCGCGAGGGGTTGCCGCTCCCGCTGCTCATCGGCGGCGCCACCACCAGCAAGGTTCACACGGCGGTCAAGATCGCGCCGGCCTTTCGACAGCCCGTGGTGCATGTGCTCGATGCCAGCCGGGCGGTGCCGGTGGTGGGCCAGCTTCTCGGCGCGGAAACGAAGGAAGGCTTCGCCGCGAAGAACCGCGAGGAACAGGATCACTTGCGCCAGATGCACGCGGCCCGTGAGACGCCGCTGGTCTCGCTGGACGCCGCGCGGCAGCAGGCCCCGAAGTTCGACTGGACGGCCTACACACCGCCGGCGCCCGACTTCCTTGGATTGCGACTCGTGGCCTCGCCGGAAGACGCAGGTGTGGCGAAGGACTTGGCGGTCGTGCCCGTCACGCTTCAGGACTTGGTGCCGCTCATCGATTGGTCCCCGTTCTTCCACGCTTGGGAACTGCGCGGGCGCTATCCATCGATCCTCAACCACGAGAAATACGGGGAGCAGGCGCGAAAACTCTTTGCCGACGCCCAGGCCCAACTGGAGGGCATGGTGCGGGACCGCTCCCTCAAGCCGCGCGGGATTTACGGTTTCCTGCCGGCCAACCGGATCGGTGACGACGTGGAGGTGTACGCGGATGAGACCCGCACGCGAACGGCGGCCCAATTCCACTTCCTCCGCCAGCAGACCGCCAAACCACAAGGGCAGACCTACGCGAGCCTGGCTGATTTCGTTGCCGGCCGAGGCGCTGGTGAGCCGGTGCGTGACTACCTGGGCTTCTTCGCGGTAAGCACCGGGTTCGGTTTGGATGTGTTGCGCGAGCGCTTCAAGGCCGACCACGATGACTATCAGGCGATCATGGCCGAGGCGCTGGCGGATCGTCTGGCCGAGGCGTTTGCCGAGTATCTTCACCGACGTGCCCGTCAAGACTGGGGTTACGGCCGGGCCGAAGGCCTCACCAACGAGCAACTCATCGCCGAGGAATACCGGGGGATTCGTCCCGCCGCCGGGTACCCGGCCTGTCCCGATCACACCGAGAAACGCACCCTCTGGTCGCTGCTATCCATCGAGCAACGCACGGGCATCAAGCTGACGGAGAACGGCGCCATGTGGCCGGGCAGCAGTGTCTCGGGGCTGTACTTCTCGCATCCGGAGTCCAGGTACTTCGCCGTGGGGAAGCTGGGCCGAGACCAGGTGCTCGACTACCAGCAACGCAAGCAGATGCCCCTGGCCGAAGTGGAACGCTGGCTGGGACCGTATCTGGGCTATACCCCCGGCAAGTAGTCGCGTCGGCTAAACGCACCCCGGTCACCGCGCTGGGCGGTGCCGGGTCGGATCAAGCCGCCGGTGGGGGCGGCCCTGCTATATCTTCCGCAGGGCTTGATCGAGGTCATCGATCATGTCCTGGATGTCTTCGAGGCCCAGGGCGATCCGGACCAGGTTGTCGACCATGCCGATCGACTTCCGATACTCCGGCGAGTAGTCGAAGAACGACATCGTTGACATCTGGGTGACGAGGCTCTCCGAGCCGCCGAGGCTCGGGGTGATGGTGAACAACCGCAACGAGTCTACAAAACGTTGCGTTTCCTTGTTGCCGCCTTTGACCAGGAAAGTGATCATGGAGGCGGAGCCGCGCATCAGCTTGCGCGCGAGGCGGTAGTCGGGATGCGATTTCAATCCTGGGTACCAGACCTTTTCGACCTTGGGATGCGCCTCCAAGGCCTTGGCCACGGCCAGCCCCGCCTTGTTGTGATGCTCCATCCGCAACGCGAAAGTCTTCAGCCCTCGTTCGAGCAAGAAGCAGGTGAGGCCGCCGGGAATCGCCCCCACCATGCGCTGCATTTTGTACACCTCTTCCATCAGCGCGGCGCGCCCCAGGGTGGCACCGGCCAGCAAATCGTTGTGCCCGCCCAGGTACTTGGTTGCCGAGTGGATGACCAAGTCCACGCCGAGTTCGAGCGGCCTGAGGTTGTAGGGTGTAGCCAGCGTGGAATCGATCATGGTGAGCACGCCTCGCTGGCGTGCCACTTTGGCAATGGCCGGGAGATCCACCATCCGCAGGTAGGGGTTGGTGGGGGATTCCGTGAAGATGATGTTCGTATTGGGCTGAATGGCGGCCGCCACCGCCTTGGCGGTGGGCTCGACGAGGCTCGTTTGCACCCCGAGCTTCCCCAGGTAGTTGACGGCGAAATCGCGCGTCTGCCGGTAGCAGTCGCTCGTGAAGATGATGTGCCCGTCCTTCTTCAAGAACGCCATGAGGGTCAGGATCACCGCGCTCATACCGGACGAGAACAAGACCGCCCGCTCCGCCCCTTCGATGGCCGCAAGCTTGCGTTCGGTCTCCTGCTGCGTGGGATTCCCGTAGCGGCCGTACTCGGCCTCCCGGATGTGGCGGCCTTCTCCTTTGGCCTTCATGTACTCCACCACCTCGGTCATGTTCCCGAAGCAGTAGTTCGAGGTCTGCACGATCGGGGTGGAGACCGCGTGATGGGCTTTGGCGCGGCGGCTGCGACCGTGGATGGCCAGGGTGGCGGCTCGCCATTCCGGCAGGGTGGATTTGGCAGGCATGGGCGTGCTTTCGCTGGAGAGTGGCTGTGATCAGAGGGCCACGTTGCGTTCCTTCAGTGCCTGGTCGAGCGCCGCTTTGACGGCATCCACCCGCGGCGGGAGTTCCACCGGCGTGTTGGCCTGGTTGCACGGGAAATCGAGCGTTCGTTCATGGTAGCGCACCTTGAAGTCCGTGAACTTCAGCCCATGGGCCGTGGAGACCACCACGACGCGCTCGGATTTGTCGATCTTCCCGGCCTTGAGCAGCTTGATCAGGGCGGCCAGCGCCACGCCGGTATGCGGGCAATTGAACATGCCTGTTTTGTCGCCCAACGCCGCGGCGTTGGCCAATTCCTCCTCGGTGGCCTGCTCCACGATCCCGTCGAATTGCTGCAGGACCCGCACGGCCTTCTCGATGCTCACGGGATTGCCGATCTGGATGGCGCTTGCCAGGGTCTTCTGGGCTTGGATCGGCTCGAACGATTTGAACCCGTTCAGGTAAGCGCGATAGAGCGGATTGGCCCGTTCGGCCTGGGCCACGACGATGCGCGGCAGCTTATTCACGACCCCGAGTTCCTTCATCATCATCAACCCCCGGCCCAGGGCGGAAACGTTGCCCAGGTTCCCGCCCGGGATGATGATGACATCCGGCACCTCCCAGTCGAACTGTTGCACAATCTCGATGCCCACGGTCTTCTGCCCCTCGACGCGGAGCGAGTTCATGGAGTTGGCGAGGTAGATCGTCTCGTCTTTGGTAATCTCCTGCACCACCTTCATGCAGCCGTCGAAATCGGTGTCCAGCGAGAGCACCAGTGCGCCGTTGGCGATGGGTTGCACCAACTGCGCCGTGCTGATCTTGCCGCGGGGCAGCAGCACGATGGACTGGATGCCCGCCGCCGCGCAGTAAACCGCCAGCGCGGCTGAGGTGTCTCCCGTGGACGCACAGGCGACCGCCTTGATCGGCGCGCCTTCCGCGATCATCTGCTTCACCTGGGAGACCAACACGGTCATGCCGAGGTCCTTGAACGAACCGCTGTGGGTGTTGCCGCACAGCTTCACCCAGAGGTCCTTGACGCCAATCACCCTCCCGAATCGCTCCGCCCAAAACAGGTTGGTGCCGCCTTCGTAGAGCGACACGATGTTCTCGTCCTTGATCTCGGGCAGCACCCATTCCTTCTTGCCCCAGATGCCGGAGCCGAACGGCCAGGCGTTGCTCTTGTAACGATCCTCAAAGAGCTTCATCCACGCCACCCCGCTCCGGCGGGCCAGGGCCGTCATGTCGTGCTGGACTTCCAACAGCGACTGGCACCGCTCGCATTGGTAGATGATCTTGTTCAGCGGGTAGGTGGCCTTGCACGCAGGGTTAATGCATTGGAAGGAGGCTTGGTAGGGCATGAAATGGGATCTCCGGCTGGGGGTGGCGAACGTGCCGCGTGCGGTTCACCCGGAAGGGTGCCGCGCGCGTGCCAAGACAGCAATAGATGGCCGCCTCATGAACCGCAGCATCCCAATAACCCGTCCTGATATCAATCCTTTTGGTGCCGGCCGTGCAGATCTGACTGGGTGCAAGGCAGCACCTGGGGGGGCGTCCGTGGGCGTCCTGCCAAAGGCCGGTAGCAGACCAGATCGTGATGTTGCAAGGCCTTGACCGCAAGCAACATAACCGAGAACGGCACCGCCAGAGATGGCTTGCTTCAGCGGGCTGACACGCAGCCCTCCCGATCCCCACGCCGCCAGGAAGTTTGGTGGAGCTTCGAGATCGAGGGCGCGGGGCAGGGGAGGGGTGATGAGTCGTCAGTCAGCGCCCGGTCGCTTCCCGGCTACAAAGCCCTCTGGAAATTGTAAGTGAAAACTCGCACCAGCCATGGTTAAGTACCCGTGTACTAGCTCTGAGACAGTGTTGCGCGGGTGTGCGGAAGCGACTTTGGCATTCAACTTCTGGCGATGGCTATGATGGAAGTCCTGACAGAAGCGGTCCGGCCGGCGAATCTGCCGTTTACGGCGGTGCTGGGCGGTTTGGCCATTTACTGGCTGCTCGTGGCGGTCGGCTTGCTGCAATCCGACTGGGGTGGCGATGCGGCGGTGCATGGCGGGCCTGACGCGCACGTCGATGCTCACGCCCACCTTCACGGGGACGGACTGTCGGGGATGGACGGCGATCTGAGCACCGATGCGGATGTCAGTGGCGATGGGTTGTCGGGCGATGCCCATGCGGACGCGCATGCGGATGGCCACGGCGGCGACGCAGACCACGATGCCCACGCGGATAGCGGCCCGGGCCTGCTCACCCAAGTGATGCGCTTCGTCCATATGGGGGATGTGCCGGTGATGATCGTGGTCAGCATCCTGGCCTTGTGCGCCTGGATCTTCTCGATGATCGCCAACCACTACTGGACCGGCCATTCCCTTCCCCGCGTCTTGATCATCCTGGTTCCCGTGCTGTTGCTCAGCGCGCTGCTGACCCGGTATTTGACCCTCCCGCTGGCCGGTTTCTTCCGCGCGTTGAACCGCGAGTATGAGGAGCATCAGCCCTTGGTAGGACGCACCTGTGTGATCACCACCAGCGAGGTCACCGCCGATTTCGGCCAGGCGCGCATCGAGACCAAGGGCGCGCCGGTGATCGTCAATGTGCGGGTGTCGGAGGGCGGTCCGCTGCGGAAGCACGACGCCGCGCTGTTGGTGCGCGAAGACCGGCAAAAGGGGATTTTCTATGTGGTCAAGGTAACGTCGGACAAACTCGAGGTTTGATTATGCTACTATTCGTTGATGTGTTGTTGGGGCTCGGCGGCATGCTGCTGGTCCTGATTCTGATCGCGGGCGTCATCAGCGTGCTGACCTGCTATCGCAAGGTCGAGCAGGGACGTGCGCTGGTTCGCAACGGCATGGGGGGCACCCGGGTCTCGTTCTCGGGCATTGTGGTCTTCCCCATCATTCACAAGTGCGAGATCATGGATATCTCGGTCAAGCGGGTGGAGATTGACCGCCAGGGCAAGAACGGCCTGATCTGCATGGACAACATGCGTGCCGACATCAAGGTGGCCTTCTTCGTGCGCGTCAACCAGACTCCGGAGGATGTACTCCGGGTGGCTCAGGCCATCGGTTGCGAACGGGCTTCGAGCCAGGAGGCCATGGTTGATCTGTTCGACGCCAAGTTTTCCGAGGCCCTGAAGACGGTCGGCCGCCAGTTCCAGTTTGTCGACCTCTACAACTCCCGGGAGAAACTCAAGGAGGGGATCATCAAGACCATGGGAACGGACCTGAACGGCTTTGTGCTGGAGGACGTCGCGATCGATTACCTGGAGCAGACCCCGGTCGGCCTGCTCAACCCGGATAACATCCTCGACTCCGAAGGCATCAAGAAGATTACCGAACTGACCGCGACCCAGAAGGTTCTCTCGAACAAGATCGACCGCGATCGCGAGAAGACCATCACCAAGCAGAACGTCGAGACCAAGGAGGCGATTCTGGAGATGAACCGGCAGTTGGCTGAGGCGGAGGAGAAGCAAAAGCGCGAAGTGGCGAGCATCAAGGCTCGCGAGGAAGCGGAGGCCAAGAAGGTGCAGGAAGAGCAGCGGCTGCGTTCCGAGCAGACCCGCATCAGCGTCGAGGAGGAATTGCAGGTGGCGGAGGAGAACAAGAACCGCCAGATCATCGTGGCGCAGCGCAACAAGGAGCGAACCGATGCCGTCGAGCGGGAACGGGTAGAGAAAGACCGCCAGGTCGAGGTGACCGAACGCGAGCGGACCGTGTCGCTGGCGCGCATCGCCCGCGACCGGGAGGTCGAAATCCAGCAGAAGGAGATTCAGAACGTGATCCGGGAACGGCTCGAGGTCGAGAAGACCGTGGTCCAGGAGCAGCAACGGATCAAGGATACCGAGGCGCTGGCCACCGCCGACCGGGAGAAGAAGGTGGCCATTACCAGCGCCGAGCGCGAGGCCGAACAAGCCCTCGTCAAGAACATCAAGGCTGCGGAGGCCGCCCGCAAGGCCGCCGAACTCAAGGCCGAGCAGGACCGTTTCACCATCGTCAAACAGGCCGAAGCCCAGAAGGAAGCGGCCGAGCGACACGCCCAGGTGACGATGATCGAGGCCGAGGCGGCCGAGACCGCCGCGACCAAGCAGTCCGCCGCCAAGCGGTTGCTGGCGGAGGCCACCTCGGCGGAAGCGGCGGCGGTGGGATTGGGCGAAACCCGCGTCCTCGAGGCCAAAGCGGCTGCGACCGAAAAGCAGGGCACCGCCGATGCCAAGGTCATGCAGCTGAAGTTCAGTTCCGAGGCGCGTGGTATCACCGAGAAGGCCGAGGCCATGAAGCTCTTCAGCGGCGTGGGCCGCGAACACGAGGAGTTCAAGCTGCGCCTGAACAAGGACCGCGACATCGAGTTGGCCGAAATCCGCGCCCGGCAGGAGATCGCCTCCCATCAGGCGGAGGTGATGGCGGAAGCCGTGAAGCACGCGCGCATCGACATCGTTGGCGGCGAGACCCAGTTCTTCGACCGCATCACCAGCGCCATCGCCGGCGGCAAGGCCATCGACCGGTTGGTGCAATCGAGCGAGACCCTGACCGACGTGAAGGACACCTTCTTCAACGGTGACCCGGAGCATTTTCAGGCGCAATTGAGGACCTTCGTGGAGCGCTTCGGTCTCACCAGCGAGGACGTCAAGAACCTCACCATCTCGGCGGCGGTGGGGCAGATGATGGGCCTGGCGGACGACGGCAAGACCAAGGGTTTGCTGGGTGGCCTCCTCTCACAAGCAAAGAAGGCGGGCTTGGCGGACAAACTGATCGGTTCGCTCTTGGGAAATGCTGCGCCTCCCAAGGCGGGTTGATGGGGCACGCTGACTCATTCCTTGCGCGCCCCCGGCCGAAATTGCCTGCGGCCGGGGGCGTTCTGGCAGGCAATCCCGTTCACTGACCCGTCATTATGGCCGACGCCGTTCCGAAAACCGAAGCCGCGGCTCCGCCGTCACCGGAGTCCGTCGCACCCTCCCTTGAACAAGGGACCTACGAGATCCTCCGCGCCCGACTGACCAAGCACGGCGCCGATCTACGCGAACGCCTGGCGAAGCTCAACCAGGCGCGCCAGGAGGTCTTCGGCACCATCCACACCTCGCTCGTCGCCACCGAACGGGTCACGACCCGCAACAATTGCGTGCCGCGCGACATGGTGGCGGTGGATGGGAACCAGTTCCTGTTCGGATACAACGTCCAGTTCGGGTTGCGCAGCGACATTCAGTTGGCCGACGTCTTCGCCCTCTACGAACACCGGGATCACCATTTTGCCGAGCTCCCGCTCGATGCGTTGTCGGTGGAGCAGTTCGAGACCGACTTCAAGACCCTCTACCGTTACTACCGCAACACGGTCTTCACCAAGTTCTCCCTCGTTGGCCCCCATCTCTACATGGTCTTCCGCACGGGCAAGAGCCTGGACGACATCAAGACGTTCAAGTGGCTCTGCCAGGACGGCAAGCTGACCTATCTGGGCAACCGGTTCGACCACGAGTTCAAGTATCCCGCCCAGCACGAGTTCGCCTGGACGCGCACCCACCGTGAACTCCACCGCCAGGGCCTCCACCCTCACATTTCGATCGAAGATCGCCTGTTTGTCGAGTGCATCGGCGGCGACCTGACCATCAAGGTCGAGGACAACACCGACACGGGCGAAGGCATCTACGCCGAACCGGTGGAGCACGTGGACCAGACGCTGGACGATGCCGAGATTTTCTACTCCGTGGTCGGTCATCTGGTCCTGCTCAAGATTCGTCCCTACCAGGAGAAGGCGTCCCGGTATTTGGTCTACAACGAGAAGATCAAGGAAGTGCGCCGCATCGATGCCATCGCCGATGCCTGCGTGCTCCTGCCCGACAGCCAGGGCATCATTTTCCCCTCGGGCTACTACCTGCAGAGCGGCGAGTTCAAGCTCTTTGACACCGAGCTGAAGGACATGATGTTCTACCGGCGCATCGCGGCGCCCAACGGCGAGGATATCCTGCACGCCTTCCACAACCGCGAAAGCGGTCACCACGTGCTGCTGTCCTACAACCAGATTGCCCACACGGTCGAAGTACCCATTGTCTGCGGCGGCTTCTCCTTGTTCGAAGACGGCGAGATGGCCTTGTTTCTGCCCTCCGCCGAGCCCCAGAGGCATCACAGCATCCAGATCTGGCAGACTCCCTACGTGGGTTTGTCCTGGCGGCCGGAGGTCAAGACCGGGTCCTATCTGGGCAAACTCGGAAACCCCGCGCTCGTCCGCTGCCTGGCCGAATGTCATGAGGTCCTCACCTTGCTGGGCAAGGATGACACCTATGCCGGGCTGTACCTCGATTTGGTCAAGCAGACCGGCGACCTGATCGATGCTCATTTCTGGCTCGACCGCCCCGAGGCCTTCCAAATCCGGGAGCCGTTGTCGGAGATACGCGCCGCCGCCAGCAGCGCGCTCGCCGAATTCGACAAAGTCGTACACCTGCGCCGCAAGGCGGCCGCCGAACTCTCGCGCGTCACCGCCAAAGTCACCGAGACGTTGCGCGGGGTTCAGCGCGACCGGTTCGAGGAGATAGGCCGTTTCGTCCAGCGGTTGACCGAACTTCGCAGCCTGCGCGGCGAGCTCATCTCCCTGAAGGAGGTGCGGTACATCGATGTGGCGGTGCTGGACAAGCAGGAGCAGGAGGTCCGCGCCGCCGGAGACCAGTTGGCTCAGAAGACGGTCGTCTTCCTGTTGAAGCCGGAGGCGTTGCTTCCCTTCCGGCAACGGGGCGAAGCGCTGCGGGACGCGGTGCCCGGGCTGGCGAAGGCCACCGACGCCCGGCAGCACGAGGAGCAGCTCAACGCCGCTGCCGCCGATCTTGATCTCCTGGTGCAGACCGTCACCAACCTCAAGATCCAGGACGCCACGGAGTCGACCCGCATCGTGGAGAACATCTCCTCCCTCTATGTGGTGCTTAACCAGGCGCGGGCCGCCCTCAAGCAGCGCCTCCGGGCGTTGCGCGGCACCGAGGCGGCCGCAGAGTTCGCCTCGCAGATGCGCATGTTGGACCAGGGGTTGGCCAACTACCTGGATTTGTGCGGCACGCCGGAGAAGTGCGACGAGCACCTCAACCGGTTGCTGGTGCAGGTGGAGGAACTGGAGGCGCGCTTCTCGGATTTCGACGAATACGTCGTTCAGTTGGCCGAGAAGCGGGGCGCATTGGCCAGCGCTTTCGAGGGACGGAAAGTGGAGCTTGTCGAGGCCCGCAACCGCCGCGCGAATGCGCTGCTCACGGCCGCGGAGCGCATCCTGAAGGGCATCGCCGGCCGGGCCGGGCAGCTGGCCGGTTTGGACGAGATCAACGCGTACTTCGCCTCCGATCACATGGTGGAGAAGGTGCGCGATCTCGTGCGCCAATTGCTCGAAATGGGCGACACCGTCAAGGCGGAGGATCTGCAGACCCGGCTCAAGACGATTCACGAGGAAGCGGTTCGCCAATTCAAGGACCGACAGGAACTCTTCGCCGGCGGGAAGGACGTCATTCAGTTGGGCAGACATCAGTTCCGGGTCAACACCCAGGAATTGGCGCTGACGGTGGTCCAACGGGGCGAGAACCTCTGCCTGCACGCCACGGGAACGGGCTTCTTCGAGCCCATCGAAGATCAGGAGCTGCGGTCCGCGCAGAGTGTCTGGAATTTGGAGACTGGGGCGGAGACTCCGGAGGTCTACCGGGGCGAGCATCTGGCCGGGCACGTGTTCGAGGAGTTCGAGCGGGGGGGAGGCTTGGAGGCGGCGGGCCAGCTCAGCCCGGCGGACTTGGAGGAGAGAGTGCGCGCTTTCATGCTTCCGCGTTTCCGCGAGGGCTATGTCAAGGGGGTGCATGACTACGATGCCAGTCTCATCCTCAGGGCGTTGCTTGAACTGCATGCGCGGCTTGGGCTCCTGCGCTACAGCCCTCGATCCCGCGCTCTGGCGGGTGTCTTCTGGGACCTGTTTCCAGAAGGCGATAACAAGGCTCTGCTGCTGGGCAAAGTGCAGGGTCATGGGACCATCGAAAAGCACTTCGAGCATCACAACGCCGCGGAAGCCTGCCAGCCGGAGTTGGAGCGGCTCATCGCCGATTTTGCGAGCCGCACCCGGCTTTTCGACGCGGAGTGGGTGCCGGATGCGGCGGAGTATCTGGCCCGCCAGTTGGCGCAGGGGGGACGAACCGTGGTCAGCGCCCAGGCCATGGAGCTTTGCGCCGGCTTCGAGCGTCACATGCAAACCCAGCGGTTCACGGACGCCTTTCGCGCCGCGCGCCAGGCGGTCGAAAGCGATCCGGTGACGCTCTACACCTTGCTGCGGGATTGGCTCCGCGGTTACGTGGGGGTGACGGCGTTGGCTCCCCAGCCGGGCTTCATCGACGAAGCGGCCTGGCTGCTGCTGCGAGGCTCCCGCGTTCCCGGAGAGACCATCGATGCTTCGGCGGTGCATGAATTGGAGGGGTTGCGTGGGACTCATCCCCGGGTGCAGCAGGGCCGGCTGCGGCTTGACTATCACGATTTCGTGCGGCGCTTGCGCCATCACGAAAAGGTGGTCTCCCCTCAGTATGAGCGTTGCCAACTGCTCAAGAAGAAGGCCGTCGATGCGGCCGCCGAACGCCTGCGACTGGACGAGCTCAAGCCCCGCGTGCTGACGACCTTCGTGCGCAACCGGCTGATTGACACCGTCTATCTGCCCTTGGTGGGGGACAACCTCGCCAAGCAACTCGGAGCCGCCGGCGAGGCCAAGCGTACGGATCGCATGGGGATGTTGTTGCTCATCTCCCCGCCGGGCTACGGCAAGACGACCCTGGTGGAGTACCTCGCCAACCGTCTGGGACTCGTCTTCGTCAAGATCAATGGCCCCGCCATCGGCCATCGGGTAACTTCCCTTGATCCGGCCGAGGCCACCAACAGCGCCGCCCGGGAGGAGTTGGCCAGGCTCAACCTCGCCTTCGAGATGGGCGACAACCTCATGGTCTGCTTGGATGACATCCAGCATCTGAATCCCGAGTTCCTGCAGAAGTTCATCTCGCTCTGCGACGCCCAGCGGCGCATCGAGGGCGTTTACCAAGGCAAGCCGCGGGCGTACGACCTGCGCGGCCGCAAGGTGGCCATCGTCATGGCGGGCAACCCTTACACCGAGAGTGGCGAGCGGTTCCGGATTCCGGACATGCTCGCCAACCGGGCGGATACCTACAATCTTGGCGACGTGATCGGCGGTCACGAGCAGGTCTTCCAGCTCAGCTATCTTGAAAACGCCGCCGGTTCAAACCCCACGCTGGCCCGGTTGGCGGGCCGCCATCCCAAGGATTTGCACGCGCTCATCCAATTGGCCACCCAGGGGACACGCGAAGGGGTCGAGTTCGAAGCCCAGTATTCCCCGGAGGAGCTGAGTGAGTTCGTGAACGTGATGCGCAAGCTCATGCGCGTTCGGGACGTGGTGTTGCGGGTGAACGAGGCCTACATTCGCTCCGCCGCCCAGGCCGACGCCTACCGCACCGAACCTCCCTTCAGACTCCAGGGTTCCTACCGCAACATGAACCGGCTGGCCGAGAAAGTCTCCCCGGTCATGAACGATGCGGAAATCGAGGGCCTGCTCCAATCGCATTACCGCAACGAGGCTCAAACCCTGACCCAAGGGGCTGAGGCCAGTCTGTTGAAGTTCCGCGAACTCAGCGGCGCGCTGACGCCGGCGGAGGCCGGGCGATGGGAGGAGATCAAGAAGACCTTTCGCAAGAACCTGCTCTTTCGTGCCGGGGACGAGCAGGATCCCGTGGGACAGGTGGTCCGGCAGCTATCCGCGTTCCATGATGGGCTGGATTCGATTCGCGAGGTGCTGTCCGAGGCCGCCAACCGTCCCGCGCCTCCGCCTGCGCCACTTCCTCCGCCCCCCGCGCCGGTCACGTTGATTGTGGCCCCGCCTGCGCCTCCGCTCCCGCTCATCCCCCCGGCGACCACCGCCCCTGCGGTTTCGTCCCCCGCGCCGCCCATTTCCGTGAGCGACGGGGTGCGTGAGGTGCGCATTACTCCGGAGACGCTTCGAAGAATCTGGGACTTGATCGAGCAGCAGGTCGCCGCCAAGGACGGGCCGGTTTCGTCGGAACCCCAGATGACGGTGCAGATGCCGGGAGTCATGAGTACGGGAGAGGCCAGCGGCAAGAACCCTCCGGGCAAGGTCTAGGCAGACCCGGCGAAGGCTCAACCGCAGGCGGTTGGGACTTGCGCTACCCGTGGGTGGTTGCCCGGTCTTCCGAAACCAGATCGACTCCTGTCCGGACTCTCCCGGGCCCGCCGACATCCCGCGCTTGAAGTGCGGGTGGCAATCAAGGCAAGATGGCCCCGGCAAGTTACTTATGAAGCGACTGCATCTTCGCAACTGGCTTTGGAGTGGTCTGGTGGCGCTCTGCCTTGCTCTTCCCGGTGTGAACGGCGCCGACGGGAGCAAGAAGCCTCAACGCCAGACGCTTTTTAACAGGCACAATTTCGAAGGGTGGCGAGCCCCCACCGGGGAGTGGGTTGCGGCTGGCAAGGCGCCGCTGGATTCTGCGGATGCCCGGTTGTTCCAGATCCAACCCGGCGAGGGAATCCTGGTCAATGGTGCGAAGGGCAAGACGGTGGATTTGAAGACGGAGGCTGAGTATGGGGACGTGCTCGCGCATGTTGAGTTCGTGGTGCCCAAGGGGTCGAACTCGGGGGTGTATTTCATGGGCCGCTATGAGGTTCAGGTGTACGACAGCTACGGCGTCGCCCAACCGAAGTACAGCGACTGCGGCGGCATCTACGCCAGTTGCAGCGAGCCCAAGCCCGATTGGCCGGGCTGCCCGCCCAACCTCAACGCGAGCCGGCAGCCGGGCGAGTGGCAAACCCTGGAGGTTCTGTTTCGCGCCCCCCGGTTTGACGCCCAGGGCCGCAAGACGGAGGACGCCCGGTTCGTCAAGGTGCTGTTGAACGGCAAGGTCATCCATGAGAATGTCAAGGTGCCCCGGCCGACCTGCTCGGCGGCCTGGCTGGATGAGCAGCCCAAAGGCCCCCTCATGCTGCAGGGTGACCACGGCCCCGTGGCCTATCGCAACCTTTGGGTCCAACCCACGATGCTCGAATGAGGTCGTTCGCTTGCTGGATCGGCCTGCTGGCGGTTGGCCTGTACCTCGGTTTGACGGGCGGACTGTTGGCCGCCAGTCGTGGCGAGACAACGTCGAGCGCGTCCGCGCTTCCCCAGATCGAGCTTTACGGCCGCCAATGCGTGGAACTCCCGGCGTGGGCTCGCCGTCAGGGGCTGGCGTACAGCTTCAACCGGGAAACGGGTCAGATTGTGTTGTCGCGGAAGGGGGTGCGGCTCGAGTTCGCCGTGGATTCGCGTCGTTCGGTTATCAATGGGAT
>CAYYMW010000021.1:0-33106 GCA_964472515.1 uncultured Verrucomicrobiota bacterium
GCGGGGAGGTCGGGGTTGGCGGCCAGCCCGAGATAGCTGCGGAGGCAGAGGGTGCGGTCGGTGGCGCTGGCGGCGTTGTCCCGCGCCAAGGCCAGCAAATGCGGGGCGGCCTCGGTGGTCTTCCAAGTGCCGAGGGCGCGGATGGCTTCGGTATGCACCGTCCCGTCGGCATCCTTCACCGCGCCGAGCACGGCCTTGAGGGCATCGGCGCCGCCGATGGAGTTGAGCGCGTGGATGACGACCACCTTCTGCGCGGGCGCCGCCGAGCCGAGCGCGGCCACCAACTGGCTCACCCCGGCTTCGGGCTTCTCCGAGCGGGCACTGACCGCGATCAAGGACTGCTCCAGCGCGTCCAGGTCGTCCGACTCCTTCACGCGGCCGAGCAGTTCGACCAAGCTCGCCCACTGGGCCGGGGCGGCGAGGTCGCCCAACCGCTTCAGGGCGGCGGAGCGGACGCGGCCATCCGCATCGCCGCTGGCCTTGAGCAGGGCGGGCACACAGTCGGCCATCCGGCGGCGGCCGATGAGTTCCACGCCCTTCAAACGCCAGGCGGCGTCGTTGTTGCCCAGCATGTTCTTGATCGCGTCTTCGGCGCCCGCACCCTTGGTGCTGGCCAGGCCTTCCTGCGCGGCCTGGGCGATCTCCTTGTCGGCATCGGTCAACAGATCCACCAAGACCGGCACGGTGGCCGGCGTGCCGAACTCGGGAATGGCCCGGACGGCGGCCAGGCGTTCGGCCTTGGCGCCCGCCTTGGCGGCGGCGAACAAGCCGGGCAACGAAGCGGCGTCGCCACGGCGTCCGATGGCCTGGATCACCAGGACCTTCTTGTCGCCCGAGACCTTGGGGAGGACGTCGGAGAGGGTCTTGGTAACCTCCGGGCCGGGCATTTCCATGGCGGTCCGCGCGGCGGCGGCCGCGAGGATGTAGTCGTTGCCGAGCAGATTCACTTCGATCAGCTTCGCGCCCGCCTTGCCCATGCTGAGGATGGTGCCGCGCAGCGCGCCGGCGCGCACCTGGTGGGGGGCTTCGGGCAGGGCGCGCAGGGTCTCGTAGAGGCCCATGGCGGTCTTGCGGTCATCCCGGGCGGCGGCGGCCTCGGCGCACCGGAAAGCGCCTTCGCAGAAGGCCAGACGGTTGGCCGCCGAAGCCTTCGGGAGGGCGGCCTTCAGCGCCTTGGCCGCGGCCGGGGTGGCGATCTTGCCCAACGCCCGGGCGGCGGCCTGGGCCACGTCGTTGTCGGCGTTGGTGAGATACTCGATGAGCGCCGGCACGGCTTGGCTGTCATGGCGGCTGCCCAGACTCCCGATCACGCCCGCCAACTGCCGGCCCTTGAGCGTGGGCAGGGCGGCGCGGAAGGCGGCCTCGACCCCGGGATCAGGGATGGTCTCGAGGCCATACCGGGCCATGTGGTTCATTTGCTCATCCGGCAGCCAGGCGGCCAGCGGGGCGATGGCGTCCTTGCCGCCTACCAAGGCCAGCTGGCGGCAGGCATCGAACTTCTCCTTCTGGGAGGCGTTGGACTTGAGGACGGCAATCAGTTTGGCGGCTTCGGCCTGGCGGTCCGCAGCCTGCGCGAGGGCAGGGGAGGCGGAGAGCCACAGCAGGGCCGCGGCAACGACGAGAGTTTGTTTCAGAGTAGACATGGTAAATCGCTTTCTCGATGGGGGATTCGCGGGGGGTTAGAAATTCCACGGGGCGCGTTGCGCGCGGGACCGTAGGCGGTTGGCCTCGGGGTCGTTGACGAACTCCTCCTTGACCGGATCGAACTTCATGTCGCGCTTGAGCCACATGCAGATGTTCGCCGCGTGGACGGTGCTCATCGACTTGTGCATCACCACCGGGTTGGCCACCGTGAGCCGGCGGGACTTGATGCAGTTGAAGAAATCGCGCACGTGGCTCATGGGCCGCTGGGTGCGGGCCATGTAGTCCTGCACGACCTTGTTGAAATCCGCCAGCAACGACGGATGGGACACCTCGGGCCGCGAGTAACCGTCGCCCACGGCCACCCAGCCCTCCGGGCCCTCGAACTTCATGCCACAGGACCCGTGCCAGATGCCTTCGCGGTGCAGCACCATCTTCACTCCGTTGGGGAAGAAGGTTTCCATGCCGTCGCCCGTGGGGTTGTTCACGTACCGGTACTCGCTCGCCGCCGTGTGGAGCATGTCGATCCCCGCCATCGCCTGCGCGAAGGTGTGCGCGCCCCACTCGCCGATGCACGAGGTGTGGAAATCGTAATGCCCGCGCCAGCCGCCGCGGACGTATTCCTGGTTGTAGGGACGCCAGGGGCATGGCCCCAGCCATTGGTCCCAGTCGACGTCCTCCTTGGCCGGCTCAGGCTCCGCCGGGAGCCAGTCATGCCGCATCTCCGCAGCGTCCCACGGAGCGATGTGCGCCCGCGCGGTGTGGATCTTGCCCAGCCGTCCGCTCTTGGCCAATTCGATGGCGTACACGAAGTTCGCCTCGCTCAGGCGCTGGGTGCCGGTCTGGTAGACGCGGCCATAGCGCCGGGCCGTTTCCACCACCATCTGGCCCTCGGCGATGGTCATCGAGGAAGGCTTCTCGCTGTAGACGTCCTTGCCCGCGCGCATCGCCCACGAGGCGGCCAGCGCGTGCCAGCGGTCCCCCGTGGCGATGAGCACGGCATCCACATCCGAGCGGGTGGCCAGGAACTCCCGGATATCCGAGTGCATGGTGCAATCCTTGTTCCCGTAACGGTTGTCCACCATGTTCTTGATGGCCAGACGCCGTTCCTTCTTGGCGTCGCAAATCGTGATGAACTGGACGTCCGGTTCGCCCAGCATCCAGCCCAGCACCCCGGTGCCGCGTCCGCCCAGGCCGATGCCCCCCAGCACGATGCGCTCGCTGGGCGGTACCGCGCCATTCCGGCCCAGCACCGAGGCCGGCACGATCATCGGCGCGGCGGCCACGCCGCCGGCGAGGGCGGCGCGTTTGAGAAACTGGCGGCGATTCAAAGGGGAAGCCGGCCGCGTGGAACCCTTCTCCACGCCAGCGGCCCGAACGGGCAGGGTGTGTCGTTGCATGCCGCGAGTTTAGCCTCCCGCGTGATGGCTCCGCAACCCTTCTTGTATTCCACCCTGCCG
Organism: uncultured Verrucomicrobiota bacterium; assembly: GCA_964472515.1. Classification (GTDB taxonomy): domain Bacteria; phylum Verrucomicrobiota; class Verrucomicrobiia; order Limisphaerales; family J093; genus CAYYMW01. Next base: position 3,102 of record CAYYMW010000021.1, read on the forward strand.
ATCAGCGGTCCCTCCAAACCGAAAGCGGCCGCGCCGGTCGCCAAGGCGCCCCGCCCGCCCTCGGCAGACCCCGGAAAAGCCGCCGGGGCGATGAACTCTCGTCCACCGCCCCGGGGCCGAATCTTCCGGGCCGCAGCCCGGCGGCCGCTGGTTACGGAGCGGGCTTCACACGATAGAACCGCATGGTCAGTTGGCCGGCCTCGGCATCCGTGAAGGTGGTCAACCCGTCCGTTCCCGGCACCGTTGCCAGCAAGGTCCAATGCGTGAGGTCTTCCGACACCTCCACCGCGTAGCTCTGCTCCGCCTGGCTGGCGAAGTTGAACACGAGGCCTTTCGCCGTCATGACGGGCGCGCTCCAGACCGAGCCCGGCGCGGGCGGCAGGCGCCAGATCGTGCCGCTCAGGGTTTGGAGTTCGTACCCTTCGGCCCTGGCGATTTCCATCGCGGACACTTCCAACCGCCAGTTGCCGTCGGCCGGCAGGCCCAGCACCTCGAACGTGACCTCCGCCACCGGCCCGTTGCCCGTGGCCCAGATGGCGGTGCTGCTGATGGCGAACTTCACCCGGCCGCCCTGGTCATGCCAGAGCGCCACCGATCCGGCCGGCACCAACCCGGGCACCACCACCGCTTCCACCAACTTCAGGGCGGCGGCGGGATAGGCCAGGTCGAAGCTCAACCCGGTGAAGGCCGGCGCCGTGGCCAACTGGTTCAGCGTCAGCTGCACCTTCACCTGGCCGCCGGGCGCGGCTTGGGGCGGGATGCTGCCCATGCTCAGGCTAACCGGGTCCGCCACGATGGCGGCCGCTTCCGCGATGAGCGGGACCGGGACCACCACCATGTCCGGCGGTCCTTGCATCTGATTCACCACGCCGCCCGCCGCGATCGGCGTCGGCGTTGGCTCATCCAGTCCCACTACGACGCGGAGAACCTTGGTCACGTCGCCCGAATCCAAATCCCCGCTCGTGTTCAAGTCGTTGCCCGACACATCGCCGTCGCGCAGCGGATCGAGGGCGGCCAGGAAGCGCTGGATGATCGTGGCATCGCCCACGTCGAGCCGGTCGTTGCCGTTGTTGTCGCCCAGCCAATTCCGGCGCAGCACGACTATCTGGGCATCGGCCACCGCCGTACCCGACAGCAGGCGGTTCCCCGCGGCGTCCGTCACGTCCTGCACCCGTAGGTCCACCGTCACGAGGGTGTTGGTGGGCACACTGCGAGCGCGCAGACTCAGCTCGCCCAGGGTGACGGCTCCCGCCGGCAAGGCCGAGCCGCCCAGGGAGAACGTCCCGCGCACCAAGCCCGGCGTCTCCAGGTTCACCTCGCGCAATCCCATTGCCAGCGCCGGACCCCAGGTGAACGTCGCGCCGCGGAACTGCTCGGGGTCGTAGTTCACGGTGAAGCTCATCCCGCCCACCTCGCTGGGGCCGGTGATCACCACCAAGGGCAGGTCTAGCTGCGCGTTTTCCAGCGCCGAGGCGCTGCCCAGCGCCACCTCCCGCACGGGCGTCCAGATGACCGTTACCGCCGCGAAACCCTCGTTCCCCGAAGTGTCCCGTGCGATCACCTTCACCTCGTTGGTGAGCGCCGGCAGCTTCTGGTCAGGCAGGCTGAACTGCCCGTTCTGCAATTCCAGAGCGCCCATGGCCGCGCCGTTCAACTCCCAGCGCGCCGAGGCCACCCCGGCGTTGTCCGCCACCGAGCCTGCCAGCGTGAACCGCTCGTCCGTCACCGTGGCGGCGAGGGGCGAAGTGATCGTCACCACCGGCGCCTCGGTTTCGTAAACGAGGGAGAAGCTGAGCAGGCCCAGCAACTGAGCCGAACTTTGGCCGTCGGGGTCAGTGGCGAGTTCGAGGACCGCCGACTTGCCCGTCTTGCGTCCGCCCGCGTAGGCCTGTTCAAAGGTGGTCCCCGCGCCCGTCTCCCAGGCGCGCACTTGCGCGAACACATTCGACCCGGACGTCACACCCGGCACGGTCCGCACGTACGTCTTGCCGGGGTCCCAGTAACCGGCGCCGGCGGCGGTTTGGAACGGCGACGCGGGTCCGATGGGTGCCAGACTCTGAGCGTCCGGCCCGGCGTAGAGTTGCGCCAGGAAGCCTGGCCCGGCCAGCCTGGTCGTGCCGTCGGCGTCCAGCACGGGCGCATCCAGAATCCCGGCCATGCGGTTCAGGAACGCCACCCGGGCGCCCGGGAGATCCACCAAGTCGAGCACCGCGCCGGTCGCGGTGGTCGCGACGCCGAGGGGGTTGCGGACCATCACCGTGTACGTGCCCTCGTCGGCCGGTTTGGCCTGGGCCACCGAGTAGATGGCGTTGGTTGCACCGGGAATCGGCTGGCCGTTGCGCCGCCATTCATACTCGAGCGGCGTTGTGCCGGTGACCGTGACGGCGAAGTTGGCCGACGCGTCCAAGGCCACCAACTGATGGGTCGGCGCCTTGGTGATCGCCGGGGCGACCGGCGCATCGGTCACCGTCAAAGTGACCGTCCGGCTGTACTTGTATCCCGCAGCGTTGCTCACCTTCACCCGGTAGTTGCCCGCCAGGCCCGGTTGAACATTATCGAGCACATACTCCGGCCCGGCGGTGTAAACCGGTGTGCTGCCGCGCATCCAGGTGTAAGTCATCGGTTGGTCCCCGGTGGCTACCACGCGGAACACCGCGCGGCCGCCCAGCACGACCGACTGATTATCCGGTTCCTGCGTGATCGTCGGCGGGATCGGCGCCGGGTTCACCGTCAACACCGCGGCGTCGCTCGTCACCGTGTTCGCGTCATTGCTCACCCGGACCTTGTACGTCCCGGCCTGCGCCAGCTTAATGGCCGGCAGCGGGAGCGTCGCGTTCGTGGCGCCTTCCAGCACCGTGTCGTTGTACAACCACTGGTAGGCCAGCGGCGCCGAACCGGTTGCCACGACCGTCAGGCTCACATTCCAGCCCTCGATCACCGTCTGGGACTGCGGTTGCTGCGTGATGGTGGCGGGCGTCAGCGTGATCTGGTACGCCGCCGACACGATCTCCGACGCCGGCACGCCGTTCGTGAACACCCGCGCCTTCACCGTCGCGCTGGCGAGCAACCGCACCGCCCCGGCATACGCCGCCGACTCCACCGTCGGCTCCCCGCCATCCAGCGTGTAGCGGATGGTGCCTTCGGCAATGCCGCTGGAAATGGTCACCTCCAACCGGTTGCTGTAGGCACCCGCTGAGGGCCTAAGCCACAAGGGAGGCTGTTGCTCAGTGACGGTCAGAGTCTGGTTTGCGGGCAGGTTCGCGAACTCCTGGATCACCCCCGAAGGCCATTCGACCCGCAGCAGATCCGCTTGGGCAGCATCGCCAAGGCCGAAGCTGGCCCAGGGTCCGACGTCGCGCCACCCATCGCCAGTGCTGATCTCGCGGACTTGCCAACGGTCAGCACCATCGATTCGGGCACGAGTCCACACCTTCGCGCCGACGCCGCCTCTGTTCGCGAGGGTGCCTACACATTTCACCGTCAGCCAACGGTTCGTGCCGCCCTCGTTCCTATACAACCGCCCGCCGCCCGAGGCGTAATGCGCAACCAACAGGTCTTGATACCCGTCGTTGTCAGAGTCGCCCCAGGCAACGCACAGGGCGGAGCCACTCTCTTCCACCAACGTGCCGGCGGTAATCCTCGTGAAAGTTCCGTTGCCGTTGTTGTGATACAGGGCGCTTGTCGGGGAGCCCGCCACGAAGAGGTCCAGCCAGCCGTCGTTATCGTAGTCCGCCCAGGCGCAACCATTCCAATAGGACACGTCGGTAGCGATTTCGCCCTCAAGGATCCTGGTGAAGGTTCCGTCGCCATTGTTGTGATAGAGGAAATTGACCATATCGCGGTTGCCCACGAACAAGTCCAGATGCCCGTCGTTGTCGTAATCCCCCCAGCATCCGGTCACGGCGGCACCACGGTCGGTCGCCACCGGTCCTTCGGCCACCTTCTGAAACCGGCCCTCACCCAGGTTGCGGAACAGCGCGTTCGCCGCTCTCGCTCCGTTTGCCACAAAGAGATCAGGGCGACCGTCATTGTCGTAGTCACCCCACGCGCAGCCGATGGCGTTTTGAACCGTTTCAACCAGCTCCCCGGAGGTTACTTGGGCGAACGTCCCGTCCTTCTCATTGTGGAAGAGGCGACACCCCTTTTGCATGTCCATCATCGCCAAATCCAAATACCCGTCGCAGTCGTAGTCCGCCCACGAACTCGCCAAGAGATAGCCCTTGTAGTCGGGGATGGCCCCGGAGGTCACTTTCTCGAGTCCGAAATTGGTCTGTCCTCGGAATAGCAGGTTGCCCGCGCGACCAATCCCACCGATGACCAAGTCCGGAATACCGTCGTTATTCCAGTCCCCCCAGCTCATCCCCTGGCACGCGGTCCCAGCGTCCCCCAACGCAACCGATCTCTCGAACCTGCCGCCTCCCAGACCGTGATAGACGACGTTGGTGCCGCTGTAGTCCACCATTGCGAAATCCAGCAGCCCGTCGCCATCGAGGTCCGCCCAGCCTAATCCCAAAGTCGTCGCCGTTTCCGAAGCAAACACTTCGGCGGTGATATTGGTGAAGGGAGCGCGCGGTACCACCGTCAATTCCGCCGCGGCACTCATGGTGCTCCCGCCATCGTTGGCCACCCGGACACGGTACGACCCGGCATCGACGAATCGGGCCGCACTCAGCGCGAACGACGCATTCGTTTCCCCCGCCAATTCACGTTCCCCAATAAGCCATTGATAGCTGATCGGAGCCACGCCGGTTGCTGCGACCGAGAACGACGCAGGATCGCCCTCGCGAACGGTAAGTGACTGTGGCTCCTGCGTGATCGTTGGGACCGGGATGTTGATCTGGTAGACTTGGGTCAGCACTTCCGACGCGGCCACGTCGTTGGTGAACACGCGTGCCTTCAGACTGACCGAATGGATCAACCTCAGAGGAGCCGTGAAGGCCGGTGACGCTGCGGTCGGCTCGGTTCCGTCCAAGGTGTAACGGATCACGCCAGTCTCCAGGCCGCTGATTAGTTCCGCCACAACCGGTGTGCCGAAGCTCCCCGAAGGAGGGCGCGCATAGAGAACCGGTGGTTGTTCCACGATCTCGATCAAGCGGTCCACAGCAACGTTCTGAAGTTCTTGTACTACCCCGTCCGGCCATTCTACGCGCACCAGCGCCGCTTCCAAGGCGCCCCCAAGACCGAAGTTGGCCCAAGGACCCAGGTCCCGCCAGCCATCGCCGGCGGTCAATTCACGGAGTTGCCACGACTCGACGCCTCCCGTCACGGTCTTGATGCGCACCTTGGCACCCAAACCGGCACGATTTGAGTGCGTGCCAGTGCATTTCACCGTCAACCAGTGGTTGCTGCCGCCCTCGTTACGGTACAGCCGTGTCAGCCCCGCACTGAGTTGGGTAACCAGAAGATCGACGTATCCGTCCCCGTTGTAGTCGGCCCAGCCTGCTCCGCATCCGCCTACTCCGGACCCCGCCAATTCCACCGGCGCACCGGCGGTGATCTTCGTAAACGTCCCGTTCCCGTTGTTGTGGTAGAGTCGCCCCGTGGGATAGCCAGCGACATACAGGTCAAGCCATCCGTCATTATCGTAGTCCGCCCAGGCACACCCGTTCCCATACCCTGACTCGGTGACCATCTCACCCTCCATCACCCGGCGGAAGGTTCCGTTGCGGTTGTTGTTGTAGAGAAACGCGACCCCGCTCCGGTTCGCGACGAACAGATCTTGATACCCGTCATTGTCATAGTCACCCCAACAACCGGTGACTGAAGTTCCCAGATCGCTTACTACCGGGCCTTCGGTGATCTTCCGAAATCGACCGTTACCTTCGTTATGAAACAGGTTGTTGGTCCTAGCGCCTCCGTTGGCTACAAACAGGTCCAATCGTCCATCATTGTCGTAGTCCCCCCACGCGCACCCAATCGAGGCTTGGGCCGTTTCTGGCAGTTCGCCCTCAGCCACGCGGGTGAACGTTCCATTTCGTTCGTTGTGCAACAGGTGAGTGCGCTGGTTGATCTGAAGCAGCGCTAGGTCTGGATACCCGTCGTTGTCGTAGTCCCCCCAGGAACAGGCGACCATGTAACCCTTTTGGTCCACGATCGCTCCGGTGGTCAATCTCTCAAGCTGGAAGCCTCCGGCGCCTCGAAAGAGCAGGTTCGCTGAGCTGCTGATCGAGGAGATCAGCAGATCGGGTTGACCGTCGTTGTTCCAGTCGGCCCAGCTCAACCCCTGGCCCTGCATGTTCGGGACGGAAATCGAGACGTTTGTCTCGAAGCTGCCGTCCCCGAGGTTGTGGTAGAGGACGTGAGCGCCGTTCCAATCTGCGACGGCGAAGTCAAGGCGTCCATCTCCATCCAAGTCAGCCCAGCCCATCCCTGTCAGTTTGGCATTCTGCAAGCCTGGAGCCCTGGCTGTCGCATCCGTGAAAGGCGCGTTGAGCGGGACGGACTGTCCCTGTAAAGTGCTACCCACCAAGCACATTAACCCCGACCAAGCGACGACCCCTAAACCGACGAACTGTCTTTGTTGCATCTCGACCTCCCAATAGGCGTTAAACCCTTATTTAGTCACTGAGATTCCCGGCTGTTTCTACTGCACCGCCAATAACCCAACAGTCTAGTGACGTCAAGCCCTAAAATCACGATGCTAAATGATCTGTGCCCGACAGATTTGCCATTAACATTGCTTCAGCTTATTTGCATGCTGGTGTGTACTTATCGTTACCTTGGATGGCGTCAGCGATTCGCCTCGTTATGCTTTTGGCAACCATTGCCGCGATGGTGGGCTTGGTGGTGGAGGGAGCTTTGGCACCTGCTGCCTCCGTTGGCGCCAACCGCCGCCAAATCGGTCTCGACCAGGGCTTCAGACTTGCCTGGCAACCCCAAGGCGGATGAAGCTTTCGTTCTCGCCGAGCAAACAACGGCCGGTTACGTTCGATGACGGTTGGCTGTGACTGCAGCACCCAAAGTTATGATCCGCCAAGCGGTTGTCACCGTGGCCTCCGGGCCTCACGCAGAGAAGTTGGACGCCACGTTTACCAGCTTCAATCGCAATCCGTTCCTCGAACTCCACGCGTTTATTATTGGTGATCGTTTGCCTGACCGGCGGTTTCCAGGCATTACGTACCATTTGGAGAAGCCGGATCCGTCTTTCCAACACCCCATGCGGGACCTCTACTACCGCAGGTTTCTCTTCATTGAGCAGGTCGGTGCAGACTATGTCCTCTTGGTCGACAACTCCGATGTCCTCTGCCTGCAACCGCTACCTGAGTTGCCGAGTCTGCTGCGCGGCGCGGCGTTTGCCGCCTGCGTCGAACATAACGGAGGCCAACTGCTGGCCGGGCAGGGGTATACCAGTTCTTACCTCAATGCTGGTGTAACTTATTGGAACATAAAATCGTCCAAGAATCTGCGCGAGGCAATCGTTTGCCGTGGCCGCACGCGTTTTCGCAGCGTGGAAGACCAACTCACGCTCAACGAGGTGGCGCATACGCTCTATTACGATCAGATGCTGATCCTGCCTTGTCAGTACGGGTATCGTGCCTGCCTCGCGCCCACCAAGGTCCGCGGATGGCCGACCGTGCCACATCTCGATGGAGTGGTCGTCTACCATAACTCACACTGCGTTGCCGCCGCCAAGGCGCTTCTGCCTGTGGCGGCCAAAGCATCCCTGCCTGACCTCGAACCAGACCTTCACCCTCTCACGGGATTCGAGAAGACGCTTCGACGCTTGCGCAATCGGTTCGGTATGAATTAGTTCGTTCTGCTGCAATGAGCTTGGTCATGGCGGGCGGGCGCCATTTCGGCTCAGATCAGGCGCTTCTTGTCTACGCATTTGAACCGGCGGGTATTACGCAGGGTCAACGCCCGATTCAGCCCCGAATTCGCGAGCGTTTCGAGCCCCCTGAGCCAGTCCGGAGTCGTCTCTTTCAGCCACCGAATGGCACGGTGCTTTAGCGAATCAGATTGGGTAGATTGGGGAGTCGTGGGCGCTTTGCCTCGGAGCTCTTGCTGCCAGAGCGAGCGATAATCACTTTGTTGGGGCGTTCGCTCGAAAATGGGGACTTCCGCGATCCGCCGTGCCTGCACATACAGTAAGACAGGGAACGCATTGACCAAGGGGGTCCTATCGCCGATCTGCTCCGGGTCTCGCACCTCGTACCACCGCCGTCGTGGCCCGTATTCCATCGCCAGCATCCGCTCGATCTCGTAGCCGTTATCCCTGGTGAAAACCCGGAAGAACAACTCCGGGCTGAATTGGTAGAAACCATGGCCAAAGTAATTGTTGGCGGGCGTGTGCAGAATCACCTTTCCTCCGACTCTTGCCAACTGCATCGCGTTTCGCAACGCCGTTTGGAAATGGAAAACGTGTTCCAGGGTGCCACCATCAAAAACGACATCGAATCTGCCAACTAATGCGGGCGGAATGGGTTGGTTCAAGTCATGCACGATCCGAGCCCCTTCGTAGCTTGTCGCGTCCATGGATTGCGGATCGCGCGCGCCAAGTACCTCAAAGAAAGGCTCGGCGTACCGGTTACCCGGTTGGCCGGCAAACAACTTGGGGTGGGCGCTTGCCTCAATCCCGAACTCCCGCAACAACTTGTGAGATTCCGAGTCTGTGAGGGCGTAGTTCTGGCGTCCCAGCATGAGGGTGTCCTTGAAGCAGGCTCCCTTGCGCGCTTCAACCAGCAACAACCGTGCGGTCTCTGTGTCAATCGCCATAGTGACTCCCTCCATTCTCGCCAGCTTGGGAACGGCTGCAAGCTGCAAACTCCGGCGCATTCCATGGAGTCCACCCGGGGCTGCGCCGAGTTGTCCGCTGCGGCCATCTTGGTCGCGTGGAGCTTGGTTCCTCAGAGCTGACGGCGGATCGCGCCTGGAGCCGGGTGGCCGATCACCTCAGCTACCCGCCCCGGTTGCCGAGCGGGACATCCCCATCCCTCGCTGGCCGGGGAGCATCCCAGCCGCAGTGGTCCCGCCCGAGGCCTCGCCGGGCGCATCCCACTGGCCGCCCACACTTCACCGGCGCGAGAAGGCGGCACAACCCGGAAACCAGTTCCCTCCTTCTGTCTGCCCGCGCCTGTCGGCATCCTCAACGGCTGCCCTCCGTCTCCCCTCGTGGCTTGGGGCCTTGGCTTCCTGGAGGCGCGTCCCGCCGGTGCAAGAAGCCGGGACAAGCCGCAAAGCCGGTCTCTTCGAGGGCATGGCCACCCAAACCCAGCCCGCCGCGTGGGGGGGCATCAAGCGTGCTCGACCTTCAGCGCCAACATGTTATCGATGCTGCGTTCCCTGCTCTTCCAGTGGACGCAACAGGACATCGAGGGGCGCAACTCATGGCTGTTCATGGCTGCTGCCGCCGCCGGGCATGGTGCCGCCTGCACCCGCAGCGGCAAGGTTGCGTGGGTGGACCAGCTTCCGCGGGGAGGCCCTTTGGCGGCGGTCCCGAACCAGGTTCATCAGCATTGCTCTGGCTTTGAGCTTGCGTTTTTGGGCTGGGTCCAAACAATCTGGCGATCTTTATGCAGTCTGACGCAACCGAATCGACAAAACTGTTCGAGTTCCTGGCGTGGTTTGAGCTTCACAAGAAGCGCATCTATGCCGTGGGCACGGCCATCATCGGCCTGATTGTCTGCATCCAGGTCTATGTCTGGTATCGCGACAACCAGGAAGCCGAGGCCAGCAAGGCTTTGCTGGCGCTCAAGGCGTTGCCCGCCAATGCCGAGGACACGACCTTGGCCAGCTCGGGCGATTTCCTCCGGGTGGCCTCGACGCACGCGTCCACCCGCGCGGGCGAACGGGCGCTGCTGCTCGCGGCCGCAAACCTCTTCTCCGAGGGCAAGTACGCCGACGCCCAGGCCCAGTACGAGAAATTCCAACAGAACTACGGTGGCAGCCAGTTGGCGCCGGTCGCCGCCTTCGGGATCGCCGCCAGTCTGGACGCCCAAGACAAGGTGGACGCCGCGTTGGCGGCCTATCAGGGGGTCATCGCGAAGTTTCCGGCGGACGCGGTGGCCAGCCGGGCGAAGCTTGCCACGGCCCTGATCTATGAAAGCAAGAGTCAGTTCGAGCAGGCGTTCAAGGTGTACGACGAGATGGTCAGGCAGGTGACCGCGTCCTCCAGCGCCTCCGAAGCCGACAACCGGCGCGAGCGTCTGTTGCAGCAGCATCCCAATCTGGCGGCCCTGATCGCTCCCCCCGCCGCGCCCACCAACCTCCCGTCCGCCACCGTGACGGTTCCGGTGCCTCCTCCGGCGGGCGCGCCGCCGGCCGCCAAGAAGTAAGGCAGACGGCATTCCATTTTGTTCCGAGGCCCGGTTCGCGCTGAACCGGGCCTTTTTGTCGGGCAGATTGGAGGTTGACACATGCTTATGGATGGTATAAGCATTCATATTGTGTCTGGACAATGCCACCGGAATGTGCTACCTGTGAAAATCAGCGCTTGGTCGGTGGAACTGCTGTCATCATGTTAAGGAAACTGCTTTGCTTGGTGGCCGGGTTGATTTGGCTGGGCCCGGCCCTGGCCCACGACAAAGAGGAGGTCTTGTCGCTGAGCGTCACCAACTACACCGGCTACGTCATTGCCTCGGACAGCCAGCAGGGCGCGCCGGAATACGACCGCGACGCCATCCGCGCCTCGACCCAGGTCAAGTTCACGACGCTGGGGGATATCGCCGTGACCTACCAGTACCAGGTGGTGTTCAAGCTCTTGGATTCCACCGGCACGGCGGTGCCCATCCTGGATGCCCAGGGGAAGACCAACACCTCGTACATCGTCGTGGACAGCGACGTGACGCTGCCTTTCACGATCTTCGGGTTCACCTTCAAGACCTCGACCCGGAACTACGGCGCGCCCCTGCGCCCGACGGTCCGGCTGGACCAGTTCGAGCAGTATCATGTGCAGGTGTCGCTGAACCAGAAGCTGCCCGCCGGGCGGCTCTACACCTCCACTGGGGTCAGCGCCGACGATGTTCCGCGCGGCTATTTCCATTTCACCAGCGTGGACAGTGCCGATGCGGCGCTGAACGTGATCGGCACTCTGGAAAGCAGCCTCTACACCCGGACGTTCCTGGTGAACACCATTCCGGGCAAGGAGACCCTGCAGGTCTCGGCCGGTTTCAAGCTTCGCCGTTACGATGGCTTCACCATCTTCCCCACCACCGACAACGTGACGGTGCATCTGGACTTCGAGCTGTTGGACGCCGCGACCGACGCGCCCGTGCCGCTCCAGAGCAATCGCAAGACGGTGGTTAAGCCAGTGCAAAGTCATGGAATCACGCTGGTTGGAAACCCCATTCCACCCACCGTGACCAGCTTCACCGAGACCCTCGATCTGAAGCCGTCGGGACAACTCGATTCGGTGGGCCACCTCTACAAAGTGCGAGTCAAACTGTCGCACGTGGAAGTGCTGCTCAGTCCGCCGGTGGAGGCCAACAGCCTGACGCTGGCCAACCGGCGCATGCTGCATTTCAACGGGAGGCTCCTGTTCGGGCCGATCGAAACGCAGTTCGGCAGCATCGCCAACACACCGGTGCCCGGGGTGGTGACGCCCACCGGCGTGCCGACGGGATTGATGGTGGACGGCAATAGCGGCTTCGTCATCGGCAAGCCAGACCACACTTACGGTGACGGCTCCTCGCTCGGGGTGTTCCTGCGGGTCAACGGCGATGCCGACTACGCCGGCGTGGGGCCGGTGGTGCTCAGCGCTCCGAGCCCGGACACCAACACCCTCAACCAAGTCACCTTCGAGCGGGTGGTGACGCAGTTGAGTTCATCCGGGGCCAAGGCGGATCTGAAAGTGAACCTGCCCACCGGCTTCGGGTACCGGGAGGACATGACGAGCCGCATCCTCAAGTCGCAGTTTCCCTTCACGGGCGTGGAACTGACGCAGGCCTTGGAGCCGACCGGGGATTTGACCTATCCCGATCTGATCTACGGGTGCGAGGAGACGAAGCCGTTCTGGATCGAGGCCAAACCGACCGTGTGGGAGATCGGGGCGGGGAGGTTCGTGCTGGGGGCGACGTCGGGCGTGAAATACGTTCGTGGGGACGAACTGGCGGCGCTGGCGGCGGCACCCGTGGCCAAAGCCTCCATGAAGCGCAAGCGCTCGAACGAGCAATTCTACAACTTCTTGGAGAAGATCACGAGCTCGAAGGTCATCGTGGAAGCCAACGCCAGCGGAGTAGCGCTGATGTCCCTCGAAGCGACCCTTACGCCCGGGGTGTTCGTGACCCACTTTCCGTACGATGTGCCGATCCGCTTTGCGTCCGGCGGTCAGATCTTGATCGAGCAGGACCTGTTCAACTCTTCCAAGAGCGTGCTGGCTGGCTTGAGCCCGCTCAAGGTCAGCTACGCCCGCGATTGCGCGGAACCGGTGTGCGGCCCGGGCAAAGGACCCGATGACCTGACCTTGGACCCGCAGGACAAGGAACTCTATTTCACCCGCGACGGCGGGCTGACGCAGCCGGGCAAGATCACCGTCCCCAAGCCGTTGACTTGGGGATGGATCGACGAGCCGTCGATTCAGCAGTTTGCCCAGCAGGTCGAGGCCTTCACCGAGGGTGTGTTCCACATGCCGGGCTGTTTCCTGCAAGGTGGCCAGACGGCGCTGGGCGTGCTCCAGCGGCCTGGGGTGCTGCTGTTCACCGGCGTGGGGCCCGACGATCCCGGCAAGGTCGAGCGCTTTGGCACGCCGGCCTACCAAGAGGGGTTGGGAGACTACGGCGGCCTGAACTTCCGGGTCGTCACGGATGGCGCCAAGAAGGGTCGGAGCGTGATTGGCGGCAAGGACACCGGCGAATACCCCTTGGAAGGCCGCAGCAAATACTACGTGCGCAAGGCGGGCGTGAGCGGCATCCATGAGGCCGTCTTCGGCGAGTTCCCCAAGACGGCGAAGCTCTACGGGTACGACTTCACCTTCAGCAACTACGGCCTGGCCTACCTGGACAGCGAGAACGTCGATTCCCGCACCGAGGGGTCTGTGGCCGTCAAGTACCCTTCGGACATCGTGCAGAACTTCGAGGAGCTCAAGTTTAGCTGCATTGGGGCGCTCGAGGATGCGAAGGTTCCCGGCAGCGAGGCGGGGCTGATGAAGCTGTTGAAGTTCTGGGAAGCGGATTTCAGCACGCTGGCGATCCGGTTTGACCGCAAGGACGGCGCCCAGTGCGATCCCGGCGAGGGTTTCCTGACGCTGGGGGTGGAAGCCTACGCCCAGCACGTGGACGCGAAGCTCTTTGGCACCCTTGGTTTTCATCCGACGGGCAACCTTATTACCCGCGCGGACGCGGTGCTCGATCCGCCGTTCGACTCGCGGCTGAAGCTGCCGAATTACTTCAAGCTCAAGGGGCCCAAGACCGAGAAATACACGTTCACCCCGGTTAACGACGCGTATTACAACAACTGGGATTTCTACAAGACCGAGCCCGGCTTCATCAACCTTGCGGGCAAGATGGATGTGCCGTTCTTCGAGGACCTCAAGGTCCACATGCACACCAGCGCCGACAAGGACGGCGATACGGCCCCCATTTACCTGATGGGCGGCTGGCCCAACAAGGGGTTCGAAGCGCCGGCGGGCAAGCACTTCTTCAACCTCAATCCGGCGGACCCCGACAATCGCGGCTTCCCGGCCGACACCACGGTGGACGGCTATCACAAGGGGAACACCGATAACGCCCAGAAGTATCTGGTGCGCGCCCAGCGGAACTGGCTGGGGGTGGTGGACCTGGACTATCCGATGAAGTGGTCCTCCTCCACCCGGGCGTTTACGGCCTTCGAGGCGGTGCAGAACGACCTGCTGGTCCTGACCGTCAAGCACGAGGCCAAGTACCTCAGCGCCGACAATGCGGAATTGGTGTTTGGGGCGCAGTATGAGGGCTTGCCGCAAATCAATCTCGCCAACCTCGCGTTCGACCAGCTTTCGGGCGTGGCGGACGCGGTCAACGGCGCCATCGGCAACGCTTCACGGCAGGCGATTGACGAGGGCATGAAGCGGCTCAATGAGATGATGGACGACCAGGTCAAGAAGTTCTACGACCAGGCGTTCAACAGCCTGGTGGACCCGGTCATCGACGCTCTGTACGACGATTTGAAGGCTGACTACCTGGCGAACGCCGGCCATTTCGGAGCCGGCAACCCGGGCAACCTCATCGCGGGCTACATTACCGGGGGCGGCAACTCGGTGGTCAACCGGCTCAAAGGCATCGTCGATGGGGCCGGGGCGGGCCAGATGGACGTGCTCAAGCAGTTGGACGGCAACCTGACGCAGGTCGAGGACGCCCTGGCGCAAATCGAGAACCTGCTGCAGAAGGCGCCCGATGGCTCGCGGCAGTTGGTCACGAAGCTGGTGCAGGAATTGGTGGGCGACTTTGCCGCGCAGTTTGCAGGGGCGTTCGCCGACGAGAAACTCAAGCCCTTCCTGGAGAAGGTAAACCCATCGCTGGACGAGATTCTGGGGGTGCTGGGCGACCTGAAGAGCGTGGTGTCCGACTTGCGCTCGAAACTGGCCGCCGGCCAGGAGGTGGCCAACGAACTGAAGGCCAAGCTCAACAGCCTTTCCGCCGAGGTCGACACCGCCGCGAATAAGATTCGTAATGACGTCAACAGCATCTTCGCCGGCTTCGATCCGAACATCGACAATCCCTTCGCCGACATGTCGAAGGAGGACCTGAAGGCGCTGATCCGGCAGAAGGTGGAGGACCGGTTCTTTGCCTCGAAAGTAACCTCCTCGTTCCAGGAGATCATCAAGCACCGCCTGTACGATGTTGACGCCTCCATCCGGGAGGGCATCGATTCGGTCTTCCAGCAGGTGAACGGCATCCTGCGCGACGTGATCGGGCAGTCGTTGGCGGAGGTGGATAACACGATCAACGGCATGTTGGGCGAGGTCAACGACGTGCTGGGGGCGGGGAAGGTCAACGGTTACGCGCATATCCAAGGGGATTCGTTGAAACTGCTCCGGCTGGACCTTTACGCGCAACTCAAAGTGCCTTCCGAAATGGAGTTCAACGCGTTCCTGCAGATCAAGGAACTGGATTCGGACGGCACCCCGGCCGCCTGCCTGCCCAAGAGCGGCAAAGCGACCGAAGTGACCTTCGGGGCGACCGACGTCGAGATCGACTGGATCAGCCCCGGAATGCGGGCGACCGCGACGGGCAAGTTCACCTTCGATTCGGGCGTGACCCCGCCGATCCTGGTCAACCTGGGCGGCGGGTTGGAACTGACCGGGGAACTCTCCTTCGAGACGCTCAAGATCAAGTACTTGGGCGCGTCCATGGGCTTTGGTTTGTTGGAGAACTACTTCAGTTGCGCCGCGCGGATCGCGGTCAACAAGTACGAAGGCATGGGCGGGCTCTTCTTCGGCAAGACCTGCACACTCGATCCCTTCTTCTGGGACAAGGACGTGCAGGGCCTGTTGGGGACTCCGCCGTTCACCGGCGCCTACATGTACGCCGAGGTCTGGATTCCGATCTCCGAGGCGCTGCTGGGGATTCCCGCCTCCTGCTTCTTCGAGGTCTCGGCCGGGGTGGGCGCGGGCGCGGGCTTCTTTGTGGAAGGCCCCACCTTCATCGGCAAGATGCTGCTGGGCGCGCACGGCTCGGTGCTGTGCCTGGTGTCCGTGGGCGGGGAGGTCAAGCTGGTGGGTGTGAAGAACGCCGACGGCTTGCGGCTCAAGGGGACGGGCACGCTGACCGGCGAAATCGGCCCCTGCCCCTTCTGCATTTCCTTCGATAAGAGCCTGGGGTTGGAATACATGAACGGCAACTGGGACGTCGATTTCTAATGGAACTTGACTTTACTGCGCTCGAAAAACTTATGAACCGTCGCTGGCGATCTCCTCTCGCGCGCTTGCTGCCCTTGGGCCTGATATTGGCGGGGCTGGCCTGGTTGGAACCGGTCGGTCTCCGTGCGCAACCGCAGGTGGTGCCGGAAACCGTGTTCACGGTCGGGACGTCCGCGAAGGACTCACAGGGCCGCCGCTGGGGTTATGTGCTGTGGCAGGCGACCGATCAGCGCCTGGTCTTTGGCAAGACCTTCGCGATTTACGCCAAGCCCGGCGACGCCGGTTCGGCGAGTCCTTACGAGCTGAAGGGAATCAACCTCCTGCAGACCGAGCCGGCCGTGATCCAGGCCCTGCTGAACCGGGGCGTGAACCTGGGAGACGACCTGGTGGCGCTGGAGCAGCGCATCAACAATCTCTTCCTGGCGATCATCCCCCCGGGGAGCCTGTCGCTGGCCGAAAAGCTCTCGGCCGTGATACGCGGCTCGCTGGGGAATGAGGAGCACTTCCGCAACCTGGTGCTGTTGGGGCGGTTGCATCCCGGTGTGAATCTGTGTCTGGGCTACGCTCACGCGGAGCTGGTGCCGGCCGGGAAGACCACCTTCGAGGTGCGGGAGTACGACAAGACGGCCCAACGCGACCTGGGGGTGGTGGGCCGCGTGACGATCGATGGCGACCTTCCGGTCGTGCTGCCCGCTCCGGGAGCCCCGGTGGCGGTGCCTGAGGGCAACGCCAAGGGCGATCTGAACGTGAAGCTGCGGTGGGCCACCTCGGCGGAGCTGCGCCGGCTGGCGTTGCTCAATTACGGGTTCAACGTCTACCGGATGTCGAAGGTGTTCGCCGAGGCAAAGGGATACCACACCACTCCGCCCAGCGTGGAGGCGCTGAAGCTGGCCTTGGCCCATCCGGCCAACGCCGTTCATCTGAACGAACTGCCGATCCTTAAATCGCGCGATTTCGAGCCCGGCAACGTGGCCGATTTCGTGGCCGATCCCACGACCGCGTTTCTGGCCGATGACAACGGCCGCTATCGCGCCGGAGGCCAGGCCTTCAAGAACGGGGAGCAGTTCTATTACTTCGTCACCGCCCGGGACGTCCTCAGCCGCGACGGCTTGGTTTCCCCCGGCACACTGGTGACCATCTGCGACCGGATGCCGCCGGACGCGCCGCGCGGCTTGCAGGTGCTGAACGACTACTCGTTCGACGGCGTCACCAACCGGCAGGTGCTGAAGGTGACCTGGCTCCAGCACACCAATCTGGCGCAGGACAAGGTAACCGCCTATTACATTTACCGGTGGGAGAACCCCAGTCAGGTGCAGGCGCTCGGCGGCAGCCCGGTGGCGCACCGGATTGCCGGCCCCCTGCCGCACGTGGCGGGAGCGAAGTTCGCCTCGTATGTCGATGACGGGGCCGGATCGCCGCAATCTCCCGCGGATTACGGCAAGACCATTTGGTATACGGTTCGCTCGGTGGATGACGGCGCTTGCGATGGCGGCAACCTTTCCGCGCACAGTGTCCCCGCCTTCGGGGTGCTGCGCGATCGCGCGGGGCCCGACGGCCCGGGCGGGGGGATCAACGTCATTTGCTGCGTCCCCGAGGTGGTCGCCGGACAGTCGGAGGATCTGCCGGATCGGAACGAGCAGGTCGAGACCCTGGCCTACTACCAACTGGTCTGCGAGCGCCGCCGGCCGGAGATCGAGTGGGCGGAGTTCTACATCTTCGAGGCCGGGAACATGAGCAATTACATCACCCGCGCGTACTTCGCGAAGGACGCCAAGAAGGTGGAGATCAACTGGTCCACCGCGCGCGGCGCGGTCAGCGAAGGTTTCATTCCCTTCTTCTGCCGGGTGGGGACGGACAAGGGAGAAGTCTCCGACTACGCGGTGCTGCAAACCACCCGGGCGCCCAAGTTCACCACGGTGCGGGTGGTGCCCTTCGTGGCGACGGTCGATTGCCGCCGGGTCTCCCAACGCGAGGCCGCCAGCGGCAAGCTCCGTTGCGGCGGCGCGCATAACCCGCAGCCGGGCGGGCCGGACGAACCCACCGAGGGTGTGGAGGTCGTCATCGTCCTGACCCCCGGCACCAAGGAGTATCGCCTTTATCGCCGGGTGGACTTCGGCCCGCTGACGCTGATCAAACAGGGGCCGGCCAACTTCGATGACGCCGCCCAGATCACGGTGACCGATCCGGACATGCCGGCCAACTCCGGGATCATCTGCTACTACGGCCAGTTGTTCGACGAGCACGGCAACGCTAGTCCGCTGGTGCAGATCGGGGATTGCCTGCCGATCCTGCTGCCGACCCCGCGTCCGATGCTGACCCCGATCGAGGCGGCCGGCGACGAGGTCAAGCCGCAGATGAAGCTGCGCTGGTTCTGCCCGCCCTATGGCGTGGAGCGCTTTGAGGTCGCCATTGCCAACGAACTCGGCACGATGCCGGCCGAGGTGTCCACCGAGGTGAGCCCGCAGACCGCCGGGAGCCCGGTGGTCCGGCAGTACTTCGTCAACGGGCAGGCCAAGACGAACACGTTTGCGCTGTATCGCACGCCGAAGATCGGTCCCGCTTTCGGTAACGGGGCGATGTTCGAGGTGACCGTCAACATCTCGCTCGGCATTCAATACACGGTGATGGTGTCGGCGGTGGGCAAGTCCGGGGCGGTGGGGCTTCCGAGCAACGCCGAGTCGTTCAGTTGGGCGCCGCCGCCCGCGGCGGTGGGCCCGGATGTGCCCTGGCCACCCCGTCCGTTGCCCAACCTGAACATCTTCAACGCCGATATGCTGGCTTTTCGTCTGCCCAACAGCGTGTTCCCGGGAGTGGGCATTCGCATCGGGGAATACCCCCGCCAATACCTGTATTCGGAAAAGCCGACGGAAGTCCCGGGGATGCTCCGGACGCATATCGACCCGGTCGCCCTGCTCTATACCAACAAGTTGGGTGAGGCGCTGTTCCCCGTGGCGGTGTACCGCGTGCAACTGGTGAACGCGCGTTTTCCGCAGGTCTCGGGCGATCTGGTCCAGGTGACTCCGCTGATGGAGGAGATTGCGTACGAGTTCACCGTCAACGCCAACAATGTGGCGCAGACCGTGATCCATGATCCATTCGTGCGAGCGGTTCCCAACACTCAGGGAAGCAACGTGGGGACCGGCGCCATCTACCTGCTGGATACCCAACCGGTCCTTGCCGAGGCACGCTACCTTTACTTGGTGGTGCGCTTCGGGGCGAACGGGGAAGTCTTGGAGGTCGTTCCCACCAATCCCGTTGAAGTTACCCCATGAAGGCTTGTTGTTCCTCTTGGTTGAGCCGACGGCGCCGGACCACGTTCCGGCCAGGCCGGGCGGCTTGGGTTGCCTTGGTCCTGCTGGCCGCTGGATCGCAGGTGTCCGCCGACTTGGTCTACGAAACCCGCGACGAATGGCAGACTCGCGCGGACCTGGACGGCGACGGCCGCCAGGATTTGGTGATTGTGGACCGCGGCACCGGGGACTACCGGCTCGGCTATCAGCTCAGTGACGGCATCTATACTTGGGCTCCCACCCGTGCCAGTGGCGTGGAGGGAGTCACCGCGGTGGCCTCGGGTCACCTGCTGAGCACCACGAGGGACGCCCTGGCGCTGACTTCTCCGGAGGCGAACCGGGTCAACCTGTTCGAGGCCTCCAATCCCAGCGTGGCGGGCACGCCCCGGTCCTATTTCTCCCCGGCGGTGGGCACCCGGTTGCTCGCGGCGGTGGACATTGGTGGCGCGGGCAACACCGCCCACGATGACCTGTGGCTGACCACTTCGCTCAACAACGCGCCCAATCCCGCCCAATTGACCCTGGCGCGGAACGACGGTGTCAACCTCTCGACCCTGGCGCAAGGTCCCTTGGCGCAGGAGTTCCTGCGGGCGCAGCCCGTTCAACTCAAAGCCGCCGGCTTGATGCTGGTGGGGGCGACGGTGCGCGACGGCACGGCCGACCGGTTCCTGGCGTACCGTCTGGACAGTGGCAGTCCGGTTCAAGTGCTATCGGAGACCGGCCTCCCCGGGCGATCCAAATGGGTTTACCACCGGTTTGGCGCCACCGCGCTGCACCAGTTCCTGTTCTACACCGTCGGCCAATCCAACTTGGTGCTGGCGCCCGTGCTCGAGCCGGTGCCTGGCACCTTCCAGTTCGGCTCGCTGAAGACCTTCCCGCTCGGGCACGCCATCGACCTGGTCGCGGTCCTGCCGGGCATTTCCGGGGCCCGCCTCCTGGTGCTGCAGGATGACGGTGCGGGGGCTTCGGTCTACAAGTTTGACGGAGTGAATTCTCCAACGCTCGTCGCCAGCTTTGCCCCGACCGCAGGCGAGTCTTTCACGGGCGCCCTGGCCCTGGGCAACGAAGGCGTGGTGCTGCTCTCCGGCGCCTCCGGGCAAGGCCGCTCGAGTCACTTCCAGGAACAGTTGGCGAGTGGGGGCGGGTACGCGCCGGGCGCTGCCGGAGCCCTGCCCAAGGTTTCAGCCTACTCGGCGCCCGCGAACGTCTTCGTCTTCCAGGCCGAGCCGTTTGTGAACTCCTCGCCCAAGCTGATCCAGCGACTCTCCGCGGGCGACTGGACCTCGAAGCCCAGCCTCAGCGGCGCGCCGCTGCAGATCAAGGTCACCGCCGAAACGTATGCCGGCGTCGATGCCGGGCTCGACAACCCCGTGGTGCAGTCGCTGGGCCTGGTGACCTCGCCCGGCGCGTTCGGCCTGGTCAACCAGTATACCGATGGTCTTTCCATCTTCAGCTATGTTCCTCCGCTGGGCGATGAAGTGGTGGAGGTGCTGGTGTCGCCTCCGCCGGGGGCTCAGGCCAAGGCCATCAACGTCACCCTCACCGCTTCTCCCGCCGCCGCCCAGATCTTCTACCGGGTGGACGGCGACGCGAAGTGGCAGCTCTACGCGCAGCCGGTGCCGCTCTTCAAGACGGCCACGCTCAGGTGCTACGCCAAGCTGCCGGCCAGTGACCGCAAGTCCGCCATCCAATCCGCCACCTACACGTTCCCCGCCGAACCCTCGACCCAGGACTCCGACAATGACGGCGTGCCCGACTACGTCGAACTGGGTCTGGACGCCAACAGCAACGGGACGCCCGATTACCTCGAGCTGGGCGATGGGCTGAATCCGGTGACCGGCAACAAGGACAGCGACGGCGACGGTTTTTCGGACCTCAACGAACTGGCGGTGGGCACCAACCCGTATGACAAGACGAGCACGCCTTCCGAGGCTCAGCGCGTCGAGGACAATTCCGGCTTCGATCTCGCGGTGTCGCCGGTCCCCTACGATGGTTTCGTGCCCGGGCCCACCCGCACCGCGCCGGGGGCTGCCGTTCGCGTGTACGATCTCGAGGCCAGCCTCCTGCGGGCGGGCCTGACCACCAACCTCTCGCTGCCATCCGTTCCCGATGCCGCCAGTTTCAACACGAATCTGGTGGTAGACGCCCGGCAGCGTCTGTTGGTGTTGGCCACGGAAGCCCACTTTCCGGTGGTGACCGCGCAGACGGACAAGAAGATCGGGCGGGAGTTGCTGGCCTTGATGCCCGTGCCGGACGTGTCGGTTGGGTTGCCGGTCAGCTACACCTACGCGGGAGGCGATCTCGCCACCGAAGCCGCCGCCTGGGCTGCCGCGGCGCAGGCCGCGCAGGCTGCCGCCACCCGCGTTCGCGTGCTGGCGGAACCGACCTGGAGCGACACGCTCACCGCCTTGTTGATGGAATGGGAGGTGGAATCGCTGCTCAAGAGCCGCGGGCTGGGCGCCTCGAACGTCGTTTCGCTCTTCGGTTTCCGTCCTGCCGATGCGGGGAGGTATGTCCCCTCCACCACCGAGCTGAACGCGCTGGAACAGGAGCCTGATGCCGCGCATCCCGCCTACTCCCTGACCGGCGCCTATGCCGCCATCGCGGCGGCGGTGGCCACGCCACCCACTGCGGCAGCCGCCAGACTCAAGTCCGTGGCGGAGCAGGTCTATCGGGTCAGCAGTGTGTCCAACAACGCGGCTCCCGGAATGTACCCGCTGCCGGCGGATGTCCTGCGCGAGTTCATCCGCAGCGGCGTGCTGCATTCGGACTACCTGGCCGGGGTATCCCTGACGGGGGCGGAGTTGACCGAGGCGGCCGGCGCCGTCGGTGAGCTGCTCGCCCTGGTCCAGCCGCGCCCCAAAGCCACCTTGACGCTGACCGCCATGGCCGAGTCGTTCTCGGCGGACTGCACCCTCCTGGACGCGGGCGGCACCCTCAAGAGCCTGGTCTACGCCAACGGCAACGCCTACCTCTTCCCGCAGAGCTTCGTGCTGATTCCAGGTACCCAGGTCAAGGTTGTTGGGTACACGGACTTGCCCCCCAGCCCTTGCGGCGGCGACACGGTGGAAGTGATCCACATCGAATTGCTCACCCTCCCGGCGGTGGCCACCGTCGATACGGACGGCGATCTGCTCCCCGACGGCTATGAATGCGCCCTGCTGGGCGGTTTGGGCGCCAATCCATTCGATGACGCGGATGGCGACGGCTTCTCGAATCTCCAGGAATTCCTCGATGGCACCGACCCCATGGACAAGCTCGCCAACAGTGGCGTTCCGGTCAGCCTGCTGCCGCCGGAGATCCAACTGGCGATGGGCGGGGGCGGCTTGGGCCTGCAATGGCACTTCCCGGCCGCCTATATCGGCAAGTTCCAGTTCGGGCTGCTCTCCTCGGAGAGTGTGGTCGGCGGGTTCTCGGAGTTGCCCGTCACACCCGCTCCGCTCGGCGGGGATGCCTTCCAAGTGCTGCTGCCGGAGCCGGCCGGGGCCACCCGCTTCTACCTGCTCTACATGAAGCTCAAGTAGCCGGTTGGCGGCGGTAGAACTCGAGCGTGTGGCCCAGCCCGGTTTGCCAGGAAACCGCCGGCGTGTAGGCGAGGCCAGTTCGGGCGGCGGAGATGTCCGCCAGCGAGGAGCGCACGTCACCGGCGCGCGCCGGGCCGAACTCCGGTTCCAAGCGCTGGCCGGTCTGAAGGTTGATCTCCTGGATGAGTTGCAGGAGGTTGATACTCTGGCCACCCCCGACGTTGAACACCTTCCCCGCGACCGCTTCCGCCGGACGCTCCGCCGCCAGCAGGTTGGCCGCCACCACGTTGTCGATGTAGACGAAATCGCGGGACTGCAGCCCATCGCCCAACACGGTGGGGCGTTGACCCCCCAGCATGTTCGTGCAAAAGCGGGCGATGACCCCCGAGTACGGTGAGTTGAACGACTGCCGGGGCCCGAACACGTTGAAGTACCGCAGGCTCACGGTCTCCAGCCCGTAAAGCTGATGGAAGAGCTGGCCGTAACGCTCAGCGGCGTACTTCTGGAGCGCGTAGGGGGAAAGCGGGTCGGGCGGCAGCCCCTCCTGCTTGGCCGGCGCGGGGTGATTCCCGTAGACGGCCGAGGAAGAGGCGAACATGAAGCGGCGGACCTTCGCGTCCCGCGCGGCCACCAGCCAGAGCAGGGCGGCGTCCAGGTTGTCGCGGTTGGTCTCAAGGGGTCGGTCCACGGAGATGGGCACGGAAGGGAGGGCGGCCTCATGAAAGACCCAGTCCGCTCCTTGGACGAGGTCGCGGGCAAGCCGCTCGTCCGCGACATCCCCTTTGACGAACTCGAGCTGATCGCCCGGCTGACACCAGGCCAGGTTGGCTTCACTGCCCAGGGAGAGGTTGTCCACCACAACCACCCTGGCCCCCCGCCGGCACAGAGCCTGTGCCAGGTGTGATCCAATAAAACCCGCGCCGCCCGTAACAATTGCTTTCATGGTTCGCCTTCATCTCCACCGAAGGGCATGGTCGCCCCGCTTGTCCTTCGGTTCTTGCCGGAATGCGTGTCTACCAAAGAACTGGCGGGCCATCAAGGAGGCATTGCAGCCCTGGCGGAACCTCGCGTTGCATCAAGATAAAAGACACCGGGGCGGTTCCTGAGGCGGGAGCCAAAACGGGTCGTTGACTCATGGGAGGGGAAGATTGATTTCGATTCGTGGTTGCAAAATCACGCCGGCCGATTTACTAAAGAGTCCTTATGAATCTTGTTCAGACCTTGTTGCTCGGCGGGATGGCCGCGCTTCTAGGGGTCTCGGCGGCGGCGGCCGACATCGCCGGCCAGTGGCGCGCGGAGTTCGACACCCAGATCGGTGTGCAGACGTACCCTTTCGCGTTCGAGACCGACGGCAGCCAACTGACCGGCAAGGCGGCTTCGGAGGCGAACGGCCAGCAGTGTGAAGCGGCGCTGAAGGAGGGGACAGTCACCAGCCACACGATCAGCTTTGTGGAGTGGTTCAGCCTTCAAGGCAACAACCTGCGCCTTCGGTACGCCGGCAAGGTGAGTGCCAGCAAGATCTCGTTCACCCGCGAAGTGGGCGAGTTCGCCAAGGAGGAATTCAAGTAGACCATGAATCGTCTCAAACAGTTGCCCATGACGTTCGGCGTGGTCGCCGGCGTCGGTCTGGCAATAGCCGGTGGCTGCCAGCCCGCCCACGCGCAGCGAACCACGGTTACGGTGCAAGCCGCCCAAGCGGGCAAAGCCATCAGCCCGGACTTGGTGGGGGTTTTCTTCGAGGACCTCAACTATGCCGCCGATGGCGGGCTCTACGCCGAACTCATTCAGAACCGTTCTTTCGAATACAGCCCGACCGAGCAACCGTCGTGGCATCCCCTGTCGTTTTGGGAACTCCAGCAGCGCGGCGGCGGCAAAGGTTCCCTCGGGGTGGCGGAGATGCGGCCCGTCCATGAGAGCAACCCCCACTATGCCCTGCTGACAGTCAACACGCCGGGCGAAGGCGTGGGCCTGGCCAACGGCGGTTTCGACGGCATCCCGCTCCAGGCGGGCGAGACCTACCAGGCGTCCTTCTGGGCCTACCAGGCCTTCATGGGCCGGATGTGGGGTCCGGGTGACAACAGCCGGGCGATGCCGGTCACCCTGCGCATCGAGACCAAAGACGGGGAAGTGCTGGCCGAAGCCCCACTGCAGGTCAAGGGGCGGGAGTGGAAGCGGTTGAGCGCGGACCTGAAACCCTCCCGAACCGTGAGCGACGCCCGGTTGGTCCTGTTGGCCCACGAGGCCGGCGGCATCGCCCTCGACATGGTCTCGCTCTTTCCGGAGAAGACTTTCCACAGCCGTCCGAACGGGCTGCGTGCGGACCTCGCCCAGGCCATCGCCGACCTCCAACCGAAGTTCATGCGCTTCCCGGGCGGTTGCCTGGTTCACGGCGGCGGGGTCCACCGCTACTACAACTGGAAGGAGTCCATTGGACCCGTGGAGACGCGCCGCGGCCGCCGCAATTCCTGGGGCTACCACCAGACGATGGGCCTGGGGTATTTCGAGTATTTCCAATTCTGCGAGGACATGGGCGCCCAGCCGTTGCCGGTCGTCACGGCCGGTGTGTGCTGCCAGCACGCGGGCAGTTCTCCGGGGCGGGGCCAGGAGGGCCTGCCCATGGAGGAGATGGCGGCTTATCTCCAGGACGTTCTGGACCTCATCGAGTGGGCCAACGGCCCGGCAACCTCCCCCTGGGGCGCCCAGCGCGCCGCCGCCGGGCACCCGGCCCCGTTCGGCTTGAAATACCTCGGCGTTGGCAACGAAGACGCGATCACCCCCGTCTTCAAGGAGCGCTTCCGGTTCATCTACGAGGCCGTGAAGGCGAAGCATCCGGAGGTCACCGTGGTCGGCACCGTCGGCCCGTTTGCGGCAGGCGAGGATTACGACCAGGGTTGGGCCTTTGCCAGGGAGCTGCAGCTTCCCATGGTGGACGAGCACTATTACGTCTCGCCGCGCTGGTTTTGGGAGAACCTCCAGCGTTACGACCGCTACGAACGCAACGCGACCCGGGTGTATGTGGGCGAATACGCCGCCCATGACACCAACAAGCGCAACACCCTGCGCGCGGCCATCGCCGAGGCCGCGGGCCTGGCCAGCTTCGAGCGCAACGGCGATGTCGTTCGCTTCGCTTCCTATGCCCCGCTCCTCGCCCGCCGAGGCCATACCCAGTGGCATCCGGACCTCATCTACTTCACAGGCACCGAGGTCTTTCCCACCGCGAATTACTACGTCCAGCAACTCTTTGGACGGAACGGGGGCGATATCTGGCTGGAAACTGCGTTAAGCACGAACGCCGCTCCGCCCACGTTGACCGTCTCCGCCGTGCGCGATTCCAAGTCGGGCGACCTCATCCTCAAGGTCGTCAACGGCGCCAACGCAACCGCCCCGCTGCACCTGCGACTTGACGGACTCACCTCCGGGACCGCCCGGACGGTCACCCGGACGGTGTTGACCGGACCAGGCCCCGAGGCCGTGAACGAGGACGGCCAACCGCCCGCCGTGAAGCCTCAGACCGCGCGTCTCAGCCTCGAGGCTTCCTTTGACTATGATGCGCCCGCCAACTCTCTGACCGTATTCCGCATCTCCCCATGAAGCCCCGCTCCACCGCCATGCCGATTCCCACGTCTCGCCGCGCGTTTGCCTGGTGTCACACCGCCGCCTGGGTGCTTGCCCTGACGCTCGCCGCCTCCGCCCCGGCGGCTCAGGATCACCTGCGCCTGGCTCCCACCCCACCCATGGGCTGGAACAGTTGGGACTGCTTTGGCACCACGCTCACCGAGGCCCAGGCCAAGGCGCAAGCCGACGCCATGGCGTGCCAGCTCAAACCCTTTGGCTGGACCTATTTCACGGTGGATATCCAGTGGTATGAGCCCCATTCGCAAGGCCACGGCTACCGTGAAGGCGCGCCGCTCGAGATGGACGAGTACAGCCGGCTCATCCCGGCGGTGACCAAGTTCCCGTCCGCCGCCAACGGGGTCGGCTTCAAAGCGTTGGCCGACTACGTCCACGCAAAGGGCCTCAAGTTCGGCATTCATATCATGCGCGGCCTTCCACGGCAGGCGGTGCGCCAAAACACCCCGATTCTGGGTGGAAGCGTCCGGGCCGCCGAGATCGCCAACCAGCGCAGCACTTGCGCGTGGAATCCCGACATGTTCGGCGTGGACATGACCAAGCCCGGCGCGCAGGCTTACTACGACTCCCTCTTCCAACTCTACGCCGCCTGGGGGGTGGACTTGGTCAAAGTGGATGATATCGCCCGGCCCTATGACGACGGCCAGAAGGCCGAGATCGAAGCCATCCGCAAAGCCATCGACAAGACCGGCCGGGCCATCGTCCTGAGTCTTTCCCCCGGGGACACGCCGTTGGAACGGGGAGCGCATGTGATGAACCACGCCAACATGTGGCGCATCTCGGATGATTTCTGGGACCGCTGGCAGCCGCTCTACGAGATGTTCGGCCGGTTGGACCGTTGGACCCAGTACCGCACCGTTGGCGCGTGGCCCGATGCCGACATGCTGCCGTTCGGGATCGTCGAGTTCAAACGGCCAACCCGGTTCACGAAGGACGAGCAACGGCTCTGCCTGACGCTCTGGTGCATGGCACGTTCGCCCCTGATATTGGGCGCGGACATGACCAAGCTCGACGAGTTCACGCTGAACCTGCTGACCAACCCCGAGGTCCTGGCGGTCAACCAAGCCAGCACCGGCAACCGCCAGCTGTCCCGCAAGGACGATCTGGTGGTGTGGACTGCGGAGGTGCCGGACAGCCCCGACCGCTACGTTGCCTGCTTCAACGCGCAGGGCAGGGCCATCCCGTATGACCTGGCCAAGGCCCTTTACCGCAGCCCGGTGCTCCGGAAGGACGGGGAGGTGGCGGAGATGGCCGTGGCGCTGAAAGGCGCGCAAACGCTCGCCCTGGTCGTCACCGATGCCGGGGATGGCATCATGTTCGATCACGCGGACTGGATTGAGCCCACCCTCAGCGGGCCGAACGGGAGCCTGGCGCTTGCCCGGCAGAAGTGGACCTCGGCCAAAGCCGGATACGGTGAAGTGCGGGACAATCTGACGATCGAAGGCAAACCGGTCAGGATCGACGGCCAGGCGGTGGAGGGGATTGGCACTCACGCTGCCTCCCTGATCGAGTTTGCCGTCCCGGCGGGCTACGACACGTTCAAAGCCCGAGGGATTCTCTCGCACAGCCGCCCGCAGAAGGGCGGTTCCGTGGAGTTTGTCGTGTTGACCGATGCCGCCAAGCTCGCCATCTCTGAGCAGAGCCGGATGTCGATTTCCTTTGCCGAGCTGGGGATCTCCAGTCGGGCAAAGGTCCGGGATCTCTGGAAACGACAGGACCTCGGTGAGTTCAGTAACCAATTCAGCCAGGAGATTCCGCTTCATGGCGCCGGGCTGTTCCGGGTCTCACCCCAACAATGATACATACCACATGCCCCTGCGAACCTTGCTGAATATGCCTGATCTGAAATACCCAAAGCCCTTACTCTGGCTCACCGGTGTCATTGCGTCGGTCGTCTTCGCGGTTCAAGCCCAGCAGGCCCGAAACCCCATCCTCTGGGCGGACGTGCCGGACATCGCGGTCATCCGCGTAGGCCAGACTTACTACATGAGCAGCACCACCATGCATCTGAGTCCGGGGTTGCCGATCATGAAGTCCGCGGACCTGGTGAACTGGCAATTGGTTGGCTACGCCTACGACACCCTTGGGGACAACGACGCGCTCACGCTGCGGAAGGGCCAGAATGCTTACGGCGCGGGGTCCTGGGCCAGCAGCCTCCGCTATCACGACGGCACCTTCTACGTAACGACCTTCTCCAGCACGACCGGCAAGACGCACGTCTACCGCACCAAGGACATCGAAAAGGGCGCCTGGACGGAGAACTCGTTCCGCCCGGCGTTGCACGATCACTCGCTATTCTTCGATGACGACCAGCGCGTCTACATGCTCTACGGCGGTGGCCATCTGCGGTTGGCGGAGTTGAATGCGGACCTTTCCGGGCTCAAGCCGGATGGCTTCAACCAGGTGGTCATCACCAACGCCAGCGCGGTGGCGGGCCCCAACATCGGACTGCCTGCGGAGGGGTCACAACTGCGCAAGATCAACGGCAAGTACTATCTGTTCAACATCAGCTGGCCTCGCGGCGGCATGCGCACCGTGATCGTGCATCGCGCGGACAAGCTCACGGGCCCTTACGAGGGACGCGTTGCCTTGCAGGACAAGGGAGTGGCACAGGGCGGGTTGATCGATACCCCGCAGGGCGATTGGTATGCGTACCTGTTCCGTGATGCCGGCGCCGTGGGCCGCATACCTTACCTCGTGCCCGTGAAGTGGGAGGATGGCTGGCCCGTGCTCGGCATCGACGGCAAGGTGCCCGATACCTTGCTGCTCCCCGCCAACCAACCGTTGATCCCCGCCCTGGCCGCCTCCGACGAGTTCGAGCGGCGGCCCGGCGAGGCGGTGCTCCCGTTGGTCTGGCAGTGGAACCACAATCCCGATGGCACCTTGTGGTCGCTCACGCAGCGCCCCGGGTTCCTGAGGTTGACCACCGGCCGCCTCGACGCGGCGTTCCCCCAAGCCCGCAACACCTTGACTCAGCGCACCCTCGGCCCGGAGTGCTCAGGCATGACGGCGATCGACGTTACGCACATGAAGGACGGCGACTTCGCCGGCCTGGCCCTCCTGCAGAAGCAATACGGCCTGGTCGGCATCAAGTCGGAGACCGGCACCAACCATATCGTCATGGTCAACGCCAAGTCGGGCGCGCCCATCGAAGTGGAGAGGGTGCCGTTGACTCAGAAGACCGTCTACCTCAAGGCGGAGTGTGACTTCAGGAAGCTCGCTGACAAGGCTCGCTTCTATTACAGCCTCGACGGCGCCTCGTGGACACCCGTTGGCAACGAACTGCAGATGGCCTACACGCTGCCGCATTTCATGGGTTATCGGTTCGGGCTGTTCAACTACGCAACCAAGAGCCCTGGTGGCTTCGCGGACTTCGACTTCTTCCGCATCAGCGACCAGCGTGCGGGAGGGAACTAACCGCATCGGCTTCCCAAGCCACGGCCCTGCTTGGATGCACCAACGCTGAGATCCGGGCCTTGAGAAAAGCCAACGTTCCATTGCTCGGAGAACGCAGTCAGGCGGCGGAACATTCGCCCGGAGCCGCAACCGTGGGCGCGGGAGAGACTCCCCTGCAAGGCAGCTCGATCCGTGCGTTCGGATCGTTTCAACGCGGGATGGAAGTCAGTGTTTATCCTACAAGAAGATCAGGCTTTGGCTGATTGTGGATTCGCAGCAAAGCGACTACATTGAATTCAGACAGAGGGTCAATAGGGCCTGTCTAGGGTTAGTGTTGGTCGCCGCACGCATTGGCCGGAATACGCTTACCGGTCAAGGGTGACCGAATACACGATA
>CAYYMW010000022.1:0-32780 GCA_964472515.1 uncultured Verrucomicrobiota bacterium
GACTTTGCCCGATTGCTCGAACGGATAGGGCTGCCACTGGTGCGACCATTGCCGTGGACCCATCGCCTGCGGACCCGCCGCCCGCCGCACCCTCCGGCCCGCTTGACCCCAATGGACGACCACCCTGCGGACCACAACCCTGCCTTCCACGACTCTGACTGGTTCTGCAAAGACGACGACGTGCGCTGGCAGTCCGGCCTCCCGCCCAAGGGCAACGCCAACTTCGCCTGGGTGCAGAACTTCATCCACCACCTCGCGCCGCATGGCACGAGGAGACGTGGACGTTTTACCGGCTGCCGCAGGCGCATCACAAGCACTGCGCGCGGAGCCCTGAAGCGACATCGACGGCTGCAGGTTCATTCCAACCGTCCGCTCGATCTTGGGCCAGCTTCTACCATTCTGCTTGGCCCTCCTGGCTGAATCGTCTGCCTGTGATGGACAACCGGTGCGACGAACCGCAGCCCACAAACGCGAAGCCAAAAGGCTGTGGATTGGGCTGGAGGCGGCGACGTGAATTGAGGGACAAGATGTTGGTTGTCAGCCACCTCATCGAACATTGCAGGCTAAGCACACGAAAGATGACCTTAACGGTTCAGTCTCCGGTTGGCTCTGGAAGTCCGCGCCGATATGGGTTGATTCCGGAAGAGGAGCTACTCGGCGAATGGCAAGGCGTGGAGGTTGGGAATCCGGGGCCCCTTGCCCACCGTCATCAAAGCTCCTCCATCGTGTGCTGCGCCATGCTTTCCTCCGCCCGCAGTAAGTCGTGCAGCGTGACTACACCGACGACCTTCCCGCTTTGATCATCGACCACCACTACAAACTGGGTCGTGGACTCGAGGAGGAGCCGCTGCAGGTCGCGGATACTCTGGCTGCGTGAACAGGTCTTGACGGGCTCCATTGTGGGCGGTGGGCCACCGGCTACGAACGCCTCCGCCTCAGACCGAGTCAGGATTCCCCTCAGAAGTCCGCCTTGGACGATGGGAAAGCGTTGGTAAGGATGCTGGCGCAAGACACTTTTCACCGTTTCGCGCCGCAGATCGTCTATGAGCGCGACTTGGAAGTTCGTGATGGCGGACACCGGCAGTTGCTGCCAACTTCTAAGATCTCGCGGAGGTCGCAAGTGCTCGATGCGGTGACCGTCCTGGTCAAGCAGGGCTTCGTAGAAGTTGTGCCGGTTCATGCGTCGGCTGATGGTTTGGCTGACGAGCGCACCAAGCATCAGCGCCGGCACGAGGGCGAATTCATGGGTCATCTCGAAGACAATCAGGATCCCGGTCACCGGCGCCCAGACCACGGACCCCAAACACGCGCTCATGCCCACCACAGCCAGCGTGACCGCATCAGCACGCGCCAACGGCCATCGGATGCTGAGCAGCCCGGCTACCGCCACTCCAGTCATCCCGCCCAAGAAGAGCGTTGGTGAGAAGATCCCGCCGCAGCCGCCGAACCCGTAGCAAGAGGCCGTGGCTGCGAACTTCGCCACCAACAGGACCATTGCCAACTGCCAGCCGAGGTCTCCCGCCAGCGCGCTGGACAGGTCTTCGTAACCCAGGCTAAACACACCCAATCGACCGGTGTGCCAGAACACGCTGACGCCCAACGCCCAGGTTACCAAGGCTCCCACCAAGGGCAGGTACCACACCGGAACGTTCCGGTTGCCCTTCATTCGCGCGCGCAAGCCGAGCGAGGCGCGCTGAAACCAAACACCAACGAAGCTGGCAAGGGCTGCCACCGCAGGCGTCAGCAGGTAGCCCGCCCAAGTGGGCGCCTCGACTCCGGAAAGCGTGAAGGAAGGTTGCTTTCCAATGACGCCATGCACCACAAGCGCTCCCAACACCGAGGCAAGGAGCACCGCGCCGAGAAAGCGGCTGTTCAGATCACCGATCACTTCTTCCAGCACAAAGGTGGTGGCCGCCAGAGGGGTGTTGAACGCCGCAGCAAGGCCCGCAGCCGCTCCTGCGGCAGCAGCGGCACGGCGATTCTGTTTCGGCTCGCCCGCGAGCCCGGCCAGGTTCGAGCTGACGGCGCCGGCAAGCTGAACGCTGGGCCCCTCCCGGCCAAGGCTGGAACCGCCACCGATGCTGAGAATGCCGGCCAAGAACTTGACCCAAGCCACCCGCCAGGGCACTGCGCCGAAGTCCTTCCAGAACGCCACCTTGAGCTGTGGGATTCCACTGCCTGCCGCCTCCCGGCAAAACGAGTTCAGCAACCACGCGACGAGGAGGGAGGTGCCGACCAGGACGCCCAGGCTGCCAACCAGGAAGACCAGCTTGGATTGGGCAGAGAGTCTGACCAACCCCGCCCGGTAAAGCCAGTTCATCCCCAGCTGAAACGCCACAGTCGCCGCCCCTGCGGCCAGGCCATACAGGCACGTCTGCACTACTGCCCGCGTTTGGCGGGGCAGTCTCTGGAGCAACTCGGCAAAATACTTCATGTTCCGTGGGACCGTCGCTTGGAGCGGATGCCCAGCTCACCGAGCGGAATCAGTCCGGGCAGGCACATGCCGCGAAAACCACAGAGCCGTTGGCCATGGTGAAGCCGAGTAACGGCCACAGGGGCTGCACGGCAAGAAAGGGGGCTTCCCGACACGCCAAGCCATGAAACCCCAAACTCAACGCAAGAGCCAGAAGAAGATGATCGCCAAGAGTGTGGGTGGCAACGCACCGAGGAACAAACCCAACGGACTGATGCCCTCGTTCTCAAAGGCCTTGGCGTCTTGCAGAATGCCAACCCCCGCCGGGTTCGGAGCGTTGGCGATCACCGTCAGCCCGCCACCGGCGACCGCACCGGCTACGAGCGCGTATTTCAGCTCCTCCGAAAGGCCGTCCACCAAGGATCCGAGGTAAGTCAGCGCCGCGTTGTCGGTGATCGCGGTAAGACCGGTTGCCCCAAAGAACAACGCTGTTCCGCTCAGGCTCTGGATCAAGGGTTTGAGCCAGTAAGCCTGCAGGGAACCCAACGTGACCAGGCCCGCAAGGAAGAAGCCTACGAGAAGACCCTCGCGAAGTTTGAGCGCCTCCTGGTACTCCCGAGTAGCCGTCACCAACCCCAAGAACAAGATGAAAGTGCCGAAGAACACATCGGGATGGTGCGCAAAAACCACTACCAGCGCGAGGAACGTCAGGTGAGCCACGGTCAACCACGGTGGAATCCACCCGCCTGGGGCGCCTTCGGTTTCGAGCCGATTGAGTTCCTTCCAAAACACTGCGGCGACGAGGCCGGTCGAAAGACAGCTTGCGGCTGCCGCGCGCCAACCGAAGTGGAAGAACATGAAGGTCATGTCCCAATGCCAGGTGCCCGCAACCATCAATACAGGCGGAGCCGCGAAGTGCGTCAGCGTGCCACCGATGGATACGTTGACAAAGAGCAGACCCAGCGTGGCGTATGCCAGCTTGAGGCTGATGCCGCGGTCGAAATAACGCCGCTTGAGCAGCAGTGCCAGCAGGGTCATCGCCGCCGGCTCGGTAATGAACGATCCCAAGAGCGGTCCCAGAGCCAGGGCGGCGAGGTAGAACCCCGCGCTTTCACGCACCGGAATCAGGCGTGTCACCATCAGAATGAGGGCTTCCGCCAATCTGACCACTGGGCGCGTAGCGGCCACGACCATGATCACGAAGACGAACTTGGGTTCGGTGAAGTTTAGACTCTCGACGTACTGCACCGCGTCGTCGAGTGAACCCTTCAGGGCCGCGATGCCGATGAAAAGGGCCGCTGCCCACAGCCCAAAGACCACCTCGGTCTCAGCCAGGAAGTGAAGGAGGTTCTCCCGCACGGAGCCGGACGGGTACCGGTGTGCCCAATGAGCGAACCGCTTTACGCAGAACGTGTGGAGCACCGCCGTGCCAAACAGGACCGTGGCAAGGATCTCGGAGGGGGTTGGGGACAGGCTGGTCAGCATCAGAGTGTTCCTTCAAACAACCGCCTCGACAGCAATGCGGAGGCGCTCAGTGACTTGGGCAATCCAGGTCGTGAATCCAGAAGGTAATTGGCTACTCCTTGGCCAGCGGGGTGAGTTGGTGGAGCATCAACTGCCACCGTCCGTCCTCTTTGAGCCACACTCGGGAAAAGCGAAAACTCCCGCTGATGTCGCGCTGGCCTTCCCTCCCCTTTCGATCGGTGCTCCCGATGACGATCGCCATATTGCCTCGAATCCGCACCTCGCTCCGGCCGGTAATGATGGAGGAATAGACCACGGACTTGCTCCGGAAAGCCTGCACGCGGTTGGCTTTCGTACGGACCAGGCCCTGCGGAGAAATCTGCAGAAAATCCTCGTGCCAAAGGCGGTCCAACGCCTCCGTGTCGCCTGTGAGCATCGAGTCTGTCCGGAGTTTCTCGGCCTTCATGACTTCCGTCTTGGCCGCAGCGATCTCCGCCCCCGGTTCTTCGGCTGCCAACACCAGCCTGGCGTCGAGCGAGAACCATGCGATGAGACCAAGCACGAGAGACTTGGCGAGGGACATTCGCAAACAGTGCGCAAACCATTGGGGCAGAAATGCACCCGGTTCCTTGGTCCTCGGCTCCTTCCCATTCCCCGCTTGACGCTTCGACCTGCTTGGGATGTGAGGGAGTGCGAGGGAGCCAAGACGGGCAGGCAGGAAGCTGTCGCTCAACAGGCGCAGGATAAAGAGTGTGTTCATAGTTGAGGGCGTTACCGGGGTTGCCGAAGCATACTGGCGTTGACGGGAACCGTGGTTCATTTGCCAGCGCTCACCGCGCCGCCGCAGTCGCAAATCGCTCCAAGAATCCCGCCGCTGGAATGCGCGGCGACAATTCTGCTTTTCGAGTGGCGGCCCGACCACCCGGGTTGTCCTCCGACGGCAAGCGCCGCCGGACCCTTAAAGGTCACTGGGTCAAGTCTACCACCCGGCCGATCCGGAAACCAACTCGAATTGCCAACTCGAATTGCCAGCTTGCGCTCTTGGCGGGCACCCGGCGTTGCCATTTCGCCGGCTGACCCATCATCAACAAGCCGGGTAGGATGGCCGCAAGTCCGCTGGAACTGGTTCCCGGGCCGTCATGAGGAAACGCTTCGCCAGGAGCTTCCATTCGAGAGAATCCGACGATGATCGAGGCTGCCAAGCCGCCTCGCACTCTTGGGGATTCTGGACCGGGAACTGGCTAAGCATCCTTGCCGACGAAGCGAGCAAGGTCGAGCACACTACCCGCCAAGGCCAGCACGTCGTTCGCTTGAACGACATCCTCGGGCATGGGCACGGCTTTGAACTCCTTGACCACTCGGGCACCGTCCCTACCAATGGTCATCCGTTTGATCGCCACCAAGTTTACGCGGAACCGTTGGCGAAGATCGAGTTCGCGCAGCGTGCTTCCCACCGTGCTGGCCGGGGCATCCACTTCCACCAGGCTGAAGCCATCCGCCAATTCAAAGTAGTTACGGATGTTGGAAATCGTGAGCCTCTGCACCATGTTACGGGCCGCCTCCTGCTCCGGGTTGAAAACCTCGGTGGCGCCGACAGCCTCGAGGACTCGTCGATGATCCTCCGTGAGGGCGCGGGCCACGATCCGTTTGATCCCCATGGTCCGGGCATGCACGACCACCAGCACTTGGGCTTCAAAGTTCTTGCCAATCGTGGCGACCAGCACATCGATTTGGCCAATTTGCTGCGCCTCGAGTGCATCCCGATGCGTAGCATCCATCCGGATGGCCAAGGCCACTTCCTCCTTCACCTGGTTCAGACGGTCCATGTTGCGGTCAATGGCAATGACTTCGGCCCCGGCCCGCGCCAAACCGATTGCGGCGGCGCGACCAAAATCGCCTAACCCGATGACGGCACACTTCATAATGCTCGATCAAGCCTATCCGATGCCAGCGTGCCTAGCCAACCACCAAGTCTTCCTCCGGGTACTGATAACGGGCAGGTTCCTCCATACGCACCACCGACAAGACCAGGGAGATGGGGCCAACCCGGCCGATGAACATCAACAGGCACAGAATCAACTGGCTTCCCGGGCTAAGTTGAGCCGTGATGCCGGTGGATAGTCCCACCGTACTCAGCGCCGAAATGACTTCGAACATCTGCCCGCGCAGGGGCATTTGAGGGTCGCAGAGGGCCAGCCCGAACACTCCCAGAGCGGCCACCATGACATACAACGCCACGACGGCCAGCGCGGCCAGCAACACCCGCGCAGGCAGGGTGCGTCCGTACATCTCGACCCGGTCGCGCCCGGTGATGAGAGCCCTCAGCGCCAAGAGTAGAACCGCAAGCGTCACGGTCTTGATACCGCCTCCCGTGGACACAGGACAAGCGCCCACTGCCATCAAGCCGATGACGAGCAGCAGCGTCGCCGGCCTGAGTTGATCGATTGGCACCGTATTGAAGCCTGCTGTACGGGTGGTCACCGATTGGAAAGCAGAGATCCAGAACTGAGTTCCCAAGGGCTTGTCCGCCAGAACGTTGCCAGCTTCCAAGGCCCAGAATCCTACCAGTCCTACAATGATGAGAATACCCGTCGCGAGGGCCGAAAGTCGTGTTTGAACGGGAAGTCGGTAAACTGGCACGCGCCGGTTGTAGCGCCGCACCCAAGGCAGGTCCCGGACCAGGGGCAATCGTGAAACCTGGAGCCCGAGAAGGTCCGTGACCACCAGGAACCCGAGGCCACCCAGCACGATCAGCGCGATGAAGGTCAGCATCGCGCCCGGGTGGCCTTGAAAAGCGGTCAGGCTGTCCGCCGAGAGCGCGAATCCAGCGTTGCAGAAAGCTGACACCGAGTGAAAGACGCTCCACCCCGCCCGGGCCAAGCGATCCTGTCCCGGGGGCAGGCAAGCGTAGAGGCAGACTGCACCTGCGGTCTCCATCGCGAGTGTGAACGCGAGGATCGCGTACACTTGGCGTCGGAGGACGGCAGGGGTGCGCGCTCCCACCAATTGCCGAAAGGCCAGCATCTGCGGTACCGGCAGCGACTCCGCTGCGGTTACCGCCAGAAAAGCCACGAAAGTCATGATCCCCAAGCCGCCGACTTGGAAAAGCGCGAGCAGGATTGCCTGGCCGAAGGGAGTAAGGTCAGTGCCAATGTCTCGAAGCGAGAGACCGGTTACACAACTCGCGCTGGTCGCCGTGAAGAACGCCTCAAGGAGTCTGACGGGCCGTTCAGGAACCGCACTGGCACGCGGCAACGAGAGGAGGAGCGTGCCTGCCAGAATCAACATGCCAAAGGAACCCGCCAGCATCCACTCCGGCCGCAGACCGAGGGAAAGGAGCCGCTGCTGCGACCGAAGGATTTGTACCAGCACGTTGGCCAGAAGAAATAGCCTCAGGAGATCAAGCCAAAGGTCCCGAGTATCATCCTGGTGGAGAAAGCGCACCACGCTGGCGGCGGCCGTGGACGAGGACGCCAACCCCAGCGCGAGGGTCGCGAACCCCACCAGGACTGCGAACTCGAACTGGCGCTGCCGGATGAGTCCCCAGCGGTTTGGCCCCCTGGCAAGGAGCAGGACGCGGTCAAGGAAGTAGACACCGGCAAGCAATGTCTCTGCGAGCTGAATCCAAGGCGTGACGGCAACAGCGACGACAAAGCCATGTTCGGTGAGCAACGCGCCCACCGCTAACAGCCCGATGGCGAGCAGCACGTTCCGCGGCAAGCCCGTTGGCCTTGCTGTAGCGGTGTGCAACGCGCAGAAGGCACTGGGGTTCACCCTGCACTCCATGGGTGGCAGCGACCGGTCGTTCTGTCTCCAAACCACCGGGGGCTCGAGGTCTCGACAAGGCGGCTCATGCTACGGGTGAGGGAGGGGGCAAGGATGACGTGGCGGACAGCCAGGAGGTGCCAAAGGGCTCCAGCAGCAAAGACCCCTTAATGACGGGGTGTCGACTCGAAGCCCAAACCGTTTGCCATTCACCGCCCGTCGGCAAGATCGCGCCCACGGACAGCGTCAGGGGCTCCCGGCTGACATTCTGCAGACACAGAACGGTGTCCGCGCCGTCCCGGCTCTGTCGCAATACGGTGAAGACTCGCGCGTCCAAGGACAACACCCGCTGCGGCGCGGTGGGTCTGAACGCCGGATGTTGCTGCCGAACCCGAAGAAGGGAGTGGTAGCGAGTGAAGATGCTCGATCGCAGCGAACCGCTGTCAGCCAAGGCGGCTTCCAGTTGAGCCAGGTTGAGCTTCTCGCGGTTGATGCGGCGGGGCATTCCACTTGCCAGGGCTCCTGCGCGGTCTCCACGGGAGCCAAACAGGGAGTGAAAGTAAATTCCGGGCATGCCTTGCAGGCTCAGCAGGATTGCTTGAGCCGTAAGGAACTTGCGCACTACGTCATCCAGCGGCCCCGGCGCGGCTGGATTCGAGAGCGCGTCCAAGTAATTGATGTTCAGCTCATAGGGCTGCCGCGAGCCATCCGGCATGGCCTTGTAGGAGATGAACCCACCGTGGTCCAAGGTAACCTGCACCAGTTGCTCGATTTGCCCCTCGGTCAAGATGCCGCGTACCGGGTTCAGACCGATGCCGTCATGGGAGGCTAGGAAATTGAAGAACGTCGCGCGATCAGACGGCAGGGAGAGCGATTGTGCCCAGTGCGTCAGAGCCGCCGCGTTGCCGCTTTGCAGCGAGTGCAGCACCAGCGGCGGCAAGGCAAAGTTGTACACCAATTGCGCTTCGTCCGAACCGTTACCGAAGTAGGACACGTTGTCCAGATGCGGCACGTTTGTTTCCGTGATGAGCAGGACATGCGGGGCGACTTTGTCCAAGACCGCGCGCATCAGTCGGATGATCGCATGGGTTTGGGGCAGGTGCAGGCAGGTTGTACCGATTTCCTTCCAGAGAAAGGCGATGGCATCCAGCCGGATGAAGCGGGCGCCCTTGGCCACGTAGAACAGCAGTGCCTCCAGCACCCGCAACAGGACCGCCGGGTTCTTGAAGTTCAAATCGACCTGATCCGCGCTGAAAGTCGTCCAGATCCGTTTCGGGCCGGCAACGGTTTTGAATTCCGTCAGGAGTGGCAGGGTTCGCGGACGGACCACCCTGGAGAGGTCGGGGTCGCCTTCAACCGAGATGAAGAAGTCGCAGCAACCGGGTTCGCCCGCCAGGAAACCTCGAAACCACTCCCCCTGCGCGGAAACGTGGTTGAACACCCCGTCGAACATTAGGTCAAAATCGGCTCCCAGCCGCTCCACGTCCCCCCACGAGCCTAAAGTCGGGTCGACTTTCAGGAAATCCTTGACTGAGAAACCATCATCCGAGGACCAGGGGTAGAAAGGCAGGAGATGGATGCCGCTGACCGTGCCCTTCAACGCGCGAGTGGCAAACCCCGCGAGAGTCCGCAACGAGGACTCGCCAGCCTGGTACACTTGGTCGGCGTAAGTAATGAGCAGCACATCACGTTCAGTCAGGGCTGCCGGGGGCCGCACAGTCCTTTGATCCTGCTGTGCCAGCGACCATTTCTCGATGAGGCCAGCGACAAGACGCCCGACGTTCAGACCAGACTCTGGCCCGTAGAGGTCGCACAAGAGCGCGGAAATGGTTTCCTTCATGGGTTGTCTCGGTATCCGGACCGGCCCCCTCGCGAATCACGATTTGCGTGGTTTAGCTTCCTAAAGCGAACTGACGTGGTTCAGTGTCTCAGCGGGGTTCCTTCGATTCGTTGAAAACTCCTTTGGCGATCGATGACGGGCTGCCGTTTGACTCTGCCGGCAGGAACAGGATGGCCGGGACGGTTATGAGGAAGCCGGTCAGGAGCAGCCACACAGCCGACGGGCCGGCGTCGGGGCGGTTCAACAGCACGCTCGCTCCCAAGGCCACCAAGGTCAGGTTCGGACACAGGAGCAGGTAAGCGCTGGGATCCGCCCCGGTCTTCAGCCATCGCCTGTGCATCAACTCGCGCAACCCGAGCAGCAGGCCGGCCAAGCCAAAGGCCAGCAAAGCGTTCCAACTCACCAGCATGCGCCACTCGATCTGGAGGCCCAGTGATACAAAACAAATGGGAATGAGGAACCGATGAGTGAGCGGAGCAAGGTGCTCTTCCAGTTTCATGCCATGATGCTTGGCACGACTGAGCGCGAGCCCGAGAAAGAAGGCGGTCTTGGGCGCATCCAACCCAAGGCGAGCGCCCACAGCGCAGATGACCAGGATGAGGAGCGCAAGCCAATGGAGCCGCCAATGCGTCGTTCTTTCCAGAATGATCTGGAAGACCGGCACCAACCGGACCGCAAACCGCCCGATCACAAAGACCACCGAGGCGATGCCCAAGAGCTTGACACCGATCCACCAACTCAGGCCGTGTTCGAACACCTGCACATCCATGGCCAATACCACGATGGTGAACACCTCCAGCGCCACCATGATGCCCAACAGCATGGGGCGGGTTGTCTCGGTCAAGCGAGGATGCTGTTTCCACGCCGGGTGGGCCATGCCTACGGAGCAGCCGGTCAGCGCGGCACTGGCGATGCAGGCCTCGCCCAGGCTTAACCCCGCCAAGAGCGACACGGCCATGATCACCGGGTATTGCAGCAACGACCAGGCT
This sequence comes from uncultured Verrucomicrobiota bacterium, assembly GCA_964472515.1. Lineage (GTDB taxonomy): Bacteria > Verrucomicrobiota > Verrucomicrobiia > Limisphaerales > J093 > CAYYMW01. The sequence goes on from CAYYMW010000022.1 coordinate 10,472, forward strand.
GACGCAAATCTCAGGGAGCCCAGCAATTGACGCCAGGGAGGCAGGTCGATTTCCAGGCCCACTTCGAAGAGCAGCAACAAGAATCCCACCTGGCCCGCCTGGCGAAGCATGGTCGCGACTTCGGAACTCACCAAGGGAGCCAAGCCGAAACCGAAGACTGCAAACACGGAATACGCCAGTGCGGGTCGTCGCAACTTGCGACAAAGGTCCGGCACTGCCATGAATAGCAGCAGCAGGACAATGATGACTTCGATTGGCCTCAAGGACTTCCGCGCGGGATCCCGATTCCCGGTGCCCCGTAACGATGTTTATTAGCTTAGAATGCATGGGGCGTGCAAATGAAATGGCCGGATAGTCCCATACCCGCCAGGGGTGAGTCGCCCACGGGGACACTCGGGTGGCCGGCCACGGTGCGGGTGAGACCTTGGAGGATCGGCCAATCACTCCTCCGAGGCCGTGGAGGGATGGAATGCCGCGGGTCCTGCGCGCTAAGCGCAGGCTGGCGGCCGATGCTATGGCTTGCGCACGCTGATGGTCCCAGTGCCAGTCACGGTCGTGGGGAGGCCGATTTCCGTCAAATCGACGCTTACCTCCACTCGTACGGATTGCCCCACCATGGTTGAGGGCAAGCCGCGCGTCGCGGTCAGGACGCCGCTACGGTCCAGCTTCATCGAGCCGAGCACTTGGCCTGCCCAACCTCCATCGACTCGGAACCGGGCAGGCTGCGGCGTGGCCGTCTGGGTGGTTGCGCCTTTGCGAAGGAAGCTGCCATAGCTCTCCCCGCCGACCCCCTGCAGGGTGGCGCGCAGGGCGACACCCGGGTAAGGATAGAACTCGCTGGTTGGCGTGCCAGTGACGTTTACGGAAAGCGGGGTGCCACAAGGCAGAACAGCATTCTCCGACGCACCAACCACCACATCCTGCCTCGTTGAAGTCGTGAATGCATGTCCTGTGAAGGTGTCTTTGCCGCGTTTCGCCGTGAAACTGCACGAAAGTAGCTGATACGTTCCGGCCGGCACGCGGACGAGGTTGCCCGTCACTTGGGGCACGAGCGGCGACCATTCTCCACTTGCCAGCTTGCGCAGCAACACCAGGGAGGCTATGGGCGTGTCACTCGCGAGTTTCAGCAATCCCGTTGCTTCGCAGGGATCCAGCCGGACGCGCTGCTCGCGCAGCGAGACCAGGTACGGCAGGCCGCCAAAGTAGATTACGTCGCTTCCAGGTTCGAGAGTTCCCGCGCTTAAACGCCGGGCGAACGGTCCCCAAGCCGGTCCGTCGCGGAACAGGTAATCCGATCTCCACCATTGCCAGTCCCGAACTCTGGCTTGGGCAGGGGACCGGAAGTGAGCCGTGTCTCCCAGGCAAGCGTCCCCGTTCCCATCGACAAATGCCAGAATGTTGGTGCGGCCAGCCAGCACCACGTGCGCGCGGAGGAAACTCGCCGGTTTGGTGACCAGGAAGCCGGCGGCCTCTCCGGCCTGGATACCCCCTTTGCTCAGGCGCTTGGGATTGTAGATTGTGAGCCCGGCATAATAAGAGGCTTGGCGGAGACCGGTGGTGGAGGAGTCTGGGTTGATGCCGATGGGGCCGAAGTGTTGGCCGATGGTCAGCATGGATCTACCAGACTTCAGGCTCTTGGCACGGTACGCCTTCTCGTCGGCCAGGCTTCCGTCTTTGTTGACGTCGACCAGAAGTTCGTCGTACCCCGACCCTGTGCCGTGGGATTCGTCCAAGCGAAAGGAATACCCCGTGGGCAGAGTCCCGTACAGCGGCAGCGCCGATACCGGAGCTGGTTCGTTCGTCAGGCCGTCTGGCTGCGTCGGATACACGAGCGCGCCGGACACCCCTGGCAGGCTCATCGCCTCCATGCGGTCAAGGCCAACCACCTCAAGAGGGAACTCTTCTCCAGTCAAACAGGAGGACAGCAAGACAAGGCTAACCACGATTACTGCGACGCGAAATGAGGAATAGTGATTAGAGATCGGGTTGAAGCTACGGCGGATACCGATCAAGCAGGATCCTCGGTCCAGCATTTGCAGTGCATTCATCATGACTAACCATCACACGCAGACTAGCCCACGTCCATGGGCATAGTCCCCCGGTGTGACTAGGCAAAACGCTTAGCATCCACCGCGAACGTGCCATATGTTCCATCAAGGCAGAAAGGGGCGGTGTGAGGCGAGAGGGTGATCGCGCCACGCAATGCTTGAGGCTCCTCTTCCAAGCGATTGGCGAACAGCGCGCGGGGAGAGTAGTGTGCGAAGATGTTATGCTCTGGGCTTAGGGTCCGAGGTCATCACGGCTGGCAAGAGACCCGCTTGTCTGATCGAGGGTTGGAGCACTCTCGTGGTCGCTGGAGCGCCGCCATTCTGTGCGCACCACGCCTCGCCAACGAGGGACCGACGGGAGTCAGTCACTCCCAGCAGCCCGGCAAGCACACCCTCTGTCTAGATCGGGTGACGGTTGCGATGCGATGCCGATGCTCGACGCCTCAGGACCTTTCGGAGCATGGCCGGCTCAGAATACGTTAGCACGACGTCACACGGCAATTGCTGAACCAGTCGATTCAGGCAATAATCCACGAAGGGAGGTGCAAGGCCGCCCTTGCGAAGAGGCGGATCGAGTGAGACGATGACATTGGCCTGGTTGTCAACATGGTACACAACCCACTCATTAAGCCAGGCCACCGGGAAACTGGGAGGCCGGATCGTTCCATGTGCGGAGACGATTATCAGCTCCGAGAGGGTCGACTCCTCCATCGCTTGCCGGAAACATTGGGGATAGTCAAGGACGTCAAAGCGCCACAGATGCTCGTTGCCTTTGAGTTCCCGGCCCAGACGTGTCGCGAGCCAGGCTGCTAGAAGATGTCCACGCAGCCCGGTCGCAAAATCCTCGTAGAGGATGGTTGCATTGAAAGCCGCTGGGCATGCGCTATCCGAGTCTATGTCCACGTGAATCATATTCAACCCGATCTCCCCCGTGACTTTTCTGGTGGCAGTGGCTCCGGTTACGGGTTCCTCGGGAGTCAGAGCCTGGTTGATGCAAAGGTGGATGAAGCACAAGTGGTAAGTGGCAGCTGCCTTGGGGACGTAGCCGAGACCCAAGAGCACCACGGTGGAGATTAGAATTGCTCGGCCACATACACAAGCACTCCGAAAACTGCCAGCGCCAGCAGTGCTGCCGCCAGAATCGAGCACACAAGGATGGTGCGCTTGCGCCAAATTGGCCGACTGCGTTGTTTGACTTTCGACCGCTTTGCGTGACTGCTGCTTAGGTTCGCTCCGCAGTAGCGGCACCAAGTGAAAACCCGCTGGTTCTCCTGGCCGCAAAGGGGGCATTCCCGGAAGAGATCCGCTTTGCACGCCTGGCAAGTCCGTCGCTCAGGCCCGTTCAAGCACCTGCACTCGACGCAGAGCAGCCCGCGTGTTTCAGACAATTCGGAGTCTCGATCAGTTGACTCGCTGCTCGACGGTGTCATGGTTCGGTTCCGTACTAATGGTCCTTCCCTGTGCCTAGGGAAGCGGGGGCAGGGCTGCGCCAGCCGGTCGACGGGCGTCAGAGCCGCGCCGCCGCGACAAAGGCTTGCGAACATTGTCCGCCAAGGAGGATCTCCTAGAATAGGTCGAGTCCCATTCTGTCACTTCGGCCGTCGCGCGTGCCGCCGCTTCCCACGGAAGGTGCTTCCATTCCCAAACATCCCAAGCCACGACAACAGCATCACTGAGTTCGCGGTAGAGCGGCAATCGCCCTTGGAGGACCATAGCTCCCAACCTTCGATTGCCGGCGTGTGGAAACGGCTTCCCCAGCGTATCGCGAGAGGACGCGAGCGTAAGCGGACTGGCCTCCGCGCCGGAATGTAGCAGCCACTCGGTGAGAACGGCTTGAAGCGCTGCGGGCATGACAGCATCGTCCGCGCTCGCAACGATCACCAAATCGGCCTCGATTGCATGATCCACCGCAGATTCGAAGACCGTCAACTCGCTCAGACGTACGAAATGCCACTGCCTCACGTGGCAGCGCACGTGCAGCCCATGGGCGGCAAGGGCGGCAGCGAGTTGTTGCCCGGCCAAGTCCCCGGTAGCATCGTCTGCGCAAAAGATCGCGACATTCCACGCGCCGGGAGTCGTGGAAGGCCGGGTCACAGCGCGTCGGCTTCGAGGCAACGAATGAGATCCTGTTCTGCCAGCCACCATTCCTGGAAAGTCAGCGGCCGCCGATCCCACTTGTCGCGGAAGAGGTGGCGAGCGTGGCGGCGCACCATCTGCTTGGTTATGCCCGGACCCGAGGGGGGAGGTTGGGAAAGGGTGGTAACGGGTTGTTTCATGGCTTCGGACCGCGATGAATGGCAGCCACGCCGTGAACCCCCATTTCGTAACTGATAGAACATGGCTTTCGACAAGGTTGCTCTTGGCGAACCGAACCGATGGCCCGCCGTGAGACTCCAGACGACCAAGCCCGCGCAAGGCGGTGGGCGCATGCGTCTTCATACGAGGCAGCGTACTCCCAGTGCAGGCTGACGACTATTAGGCCCGTGCCCATGGCGGACTCAGCGAAACCACTAGTGGAGGGGCCGGCGCTGGCCAAGGAGGCGTCGGTCCTCCACGCGGGCCGTTAGCCGGTTAGCGCAAGCATTCTCGGGATGTTCGCGGGTGATCATAGATCCACAGGTTCGCGCCCAGAAACCTCCGGCCGCGGCTCTTCTGGTTGCAGACATTCGCGGACCACGGCGAGCAAGTCGTTGGGTAGACTAGGCTTGGGCAGCCATACAATGGGCTGGCCCGTAGAGTTTGATCCCGACGCCAACCCGGTCGGGTATCCGCTCGTGATGATCACCTTCACGCCGGGCTTGTCCGCCAAGACTTTCTCCGCCAATTGCTGTCCGTTCACTTCGCCGGGCATCACCATGTCCGTGAACACCAGATCAATTTCCCCGCAGCGCTGGTCCCAGATCCGCACGGCCTCATCGCCGCTCGCCGCCTCAACGACCTCGTAGCCTTGCTGAGTCAGCAGCCTCTTGGTGAGGCGGCGCAGGGCCGGTTCGTCCTCGACCAGCAGGATCGTGCCGTGGCCAGGGGCCGGAGGAGTCGGCTCGGCTGTCTTCAACTCAGGCTGTTCGCTCGTCACGGAGGGCAGGTAGACTCGGAACGTGCTTCCCTTGCCGAGGGTGCTTTCGACGTCTATCCAACCGCCGTGTTGCTGGACGATCCCCAACGCAGTTGCCAATCCCAACCCGGTTCCCTCACCGACGCGTTTGGTGGTGAAGAAGGGCTCGAATAGCCGCTTCCGAGTGCCTTCGTCCATGCCGCAGCCCGTATCCGTCACGGAGAGACACACGTAGTTCCCGGGTGTGGCTCCGGGATGGAGGGTGGCTTGCTCACGCTGAATTACTTGCTGGGTTAGTCGAATCTCAAGCCGTCCGTTGCGCTCCCCGAGGGCGTCACGCGCGTTCAGGCATAGGTTCATCAGGACTTGCTGGATCAGAGCGCGATCCGCCGATACCGGCGGCAAGGGCCCTGGGGTGACGAATTCCATGAAAACGCGTTCGCCGAGAAGTCGCCGGAGCAGGGCGCATTGTTCGGAAATGACCGCCGCCATATCCAGCGGTTGGAGGCGGAGAATCGATTTCCGGCTGAAGGCCAGCAGGTGCTTGATGAGGTCCGAGCCCCTTCGGCACAGTCCCTCGGCCTCTGTCAACATCTCACCGGCCTCCCGGCCGTAGCACAATCGCTGGGTCAGGTTGAGATTCATCAGGAGCGCCGCGAGCAGGTTGTTGAACTCGTGGGCCATCCCTCCGGCAAGATGGCCCACAGCCTCCAGTTTCTGGGATTGACGCAGCCTTTCCTCCAATTCCGCCCGCCGAGTGGTGTCCTCGATCAGTTCAAGGTAGAAATCCGGGGTCTGGCCCGCGCTCCAAAGCGGCAGTTTGGTGACGTTCACACGAACGACCTTCCCGTCCTTTCGCAAACACCTTTTCTCGACGCTGAGCAAACGAACATCGCCTGCGATCAAGCGACGAACGCTCTCCACGCTGAGCGGGAGGTCATCCGGGTGCGTGAGGCTCTGGTAGCCGAGCCCCAAGCACTCCTCTGGCCGGTAGCCGAAGATATCGCAGAAGCGCAGGTTGACACGCACCAACCTCCCCGACGGCGCGTGCAACTGGGCGACGCCCACCACCGGTTGTTCAAAGAGCGCCTGGAACCGGGCCTCGCCCTCGCGCGCCGCTCGATAGGCCACTTGGAGAGAGGCAAGGAGTTGGACGACTACCACAAAGAGCAGGAACAGGACCAGCGCGTTCCAATAGGCGAAAAGCGGATGCTCGTAAGCGTGACCAGATGACATGTTCGCCACCACGAACACAGCGGTACAGGCAGCGGCCATGGCCAAGGCTGCGGTTCGACCTACGGCCCAGCAAGTCCAGCAAATCGGAAGCAGGTAGAAGGCGGTTAGATGCAGTTCGAACCCGGCGGCGTGATTCACCCAGCCCACGAGTCCTGCGAAGACCACCGCCAAACTTATCGTCCACCGTCGGGGAATGCGCATCAACGCCGTTGTCAGGATTCGGAACTGGGCGCGATCACGGGTCGTTTTCTCCTTTTCCCCCCCTGGAGCCGCCGCTGTCTGAGTCGCCTCACTCATGGGGTTTGAGCGAGAAGCCGAGCAGACGCTGGGCCGAAGCTGGCGCACACTCCGTGCCGGTCACTTCGCAGAAGGTCCTCACCATCTAAGCTTTCGCGGAGGGTTCGGAACGGCGTGCTCGGTTTCACGACCTAGCACGATGGCGCAAGAAGTGACATTGGACCATTGGAGAATCTCCCAGAGGCGGGTCAGCGAAAGGACTACCCATCACTCAGTTCAGTGGGGTAAGTGAGTCGGGCGGATAGCCTGCCTGCGGTTGGCCTATTTCGTGTCGGCCACCGGGAGGGAAGCCCCCAAGCAACGCACTTGGCAGCACCTTACTTGGATGCCTCAACCCACAGCACGGCGTGGCGTGTCAGTTCCGGGCCGGTCTTGAGTCTCAGCTTGCGTTTGATCGCGGCACGGTGCGCCTCAACGGTCTTGCCGCTCATATTCAGCTTTCGCGCTATCTCTTTCGTCTCCTTGGCCTGGCCGATGAGCGTAAACACCTCCAGCTCGCGGTCCGTGAGTTGTTCCACCGGCGAGACGGTGCCCGCCTCCTGCTTGCCGGAAAGGCTGTTGAGGAGCCGGGTTGAAACGGTCTCGCTGACGTAGATCTGGCCGCTGAGCACCCGACGGATAGCCTCCAACAACTTGTCTCCGCCGGCTTCCTTGCATACGTAACCGCGGCCACCAGCACGGAGCACGCGCTCGGCGAACACGCCTTCGTCGTGCATGGAGAGCACCAACACAGGCAATTTGGGCGCCACGGCGCGGATATCGCGCAAGAGTTCGAGGCCATTGCGACCGGGCAGGTTGATGTCCACGAGCGCCAAGTCCGGCTTGTGTGCCTCGATGGCGGCCAGGGCGTGGGTGGCATTGCTGGCCTGGGCGCAAACCGTCAGATCCGATTCCCGGTTGATTTGTTGGGTAAGGCCTTCGCGCACAATGGGATGGTCGTCCACGATCAGAATTCGCTTAGGCTTTCTGACGGCGAGTGAGGAACTGGAGTGCGGCATGGTAACAGGAGACTTGGGGGTGATCTAAGGGGATGGTCCAGGCTGGCGCAAGCTGCCGACAGGCGCCACACAGCGTACTTCCGTGCCGCCGGTGGTCCGGCGGCGCACTGAGCAACTGCCTTGGAGCAGGCTCGCCCGGTATTGCATGACGCGGAGCCCCATCCCCTTGCGGTTGGGTGACAAAGGACCGATCCCCTTGCCGTTGTCAGTAACCCGAAGGATGATCCTGCCGCGTTGTTCGGTCAACTCGAGGGCAAGACGACGGCCCTTTCCGTGACGAAGAGCGTTGTTAACCGCCTCTTGCGCAATTCGATAGAGGTGGTTTGCCGCTTCTTCGTTGGTGGTCTTCACGGGCTTTCGGCACACAAAACGGCACCCCACCCCGAACACCTTGCGGGTGTGCGCGGCCAAGTCGCGCAAGGCATTGGCTAGCCCGTCCGTCTCCGGGCGCACCGGGGACAGGCCGCGGGAGAGGCGGCGGGTTTCGGAGATGGCTTGCCGGAGCAATCGGGAAATACGGCCCACAACCGAGGCCTCAACCGAGCCCTGTTCGCGAAGCCGGTCGCGCAGGACATTGCTCAGGTAGGCGATACCGCTGAGTTGTTGCCCGAGACTGTCGTGCAGTTCCCGTGAGAAGGCCTGGCGCTCGCGTTCGCTGATGGCGAGGACCTCGCGTTCAAGCTGCTTGCGTCGGGTGATGTCCCGAATGAACCACCGGATCTGAGCCACCTCCCCTTCTTCCCAAAAGGCGCTGGCATCGATGACCACCTCTTTGCTCCTGCCGCTGCGCGACCGCAAGGCGGTGTGGCAATTGCGCAAGGTCTCGCGGCGGGTCAACCGTTGCAGAAACTCGCCCAGCGCGGCGCGATCGACATGGAACCGAGACAGCCGTCGACCAACGCAATCCTCCATCTTGCGCTCAAGGATGCCCAGCAACGCAGCGTTGAGCCGGAGGATGCGGCCGTCGCGGGTCGTCAGCAACAAGCCCACGGAGGCCTCCTCGAACAAATCGTCGAGCTCGCGCTCCCGCCGCTCGAGGGCGTGACGGACCCGCCGTTGCTCCGTGATATCACGGGCGATGGTGGAGAAACCAACCAACCGCCTGGCACCGTCGCGGATGGGCGACAAGGTGAGCGAAACCTGGATGCGGCGACCATCCTTGCGGAGGCGTTCGGTTTCGATTTGCTGCAGGATCTCACCCCGCCGGACACGGGCAATCATTTGGCGGAACTCGTCCCTTCGTCCCGGCGGGAGGAGGAGATCGCTCGGTTGTCCGATAATCTCCTCGGCTCGGAATCCGAAGATGCGCTCCGCCGCGGCGTTCCAAGTGGTGATCGTGCCTTCGGGGGTGCGGCTGAAAATGGCGTCGTTCGATTGCGCCACAATGGAGGCGAGGATCCCGGGCATCTCAGGCAAGTCCGCTGGCGCGCGGGCGGGGCCGCGAATGTGGGATCGGCGAGGGGCCGTGTCGGTGGCAGCCTTGCGGGCGAGCGGCAAAGCGCTCCTTGATCGGCGCCTCTTGGGCTGGCGAACTGCACGTCGCATGACGATGAGGATAGCCAGCAGCCTCCCGTCAGACGAGCGAAAACATGCCCTTCGGGCTCGCCTGTTTCGTGTTCCGCTTTAAAGCCAGTTGCATCACTCCGACAAACGTGAAAGACACGCTCTTGGTGTCTCTCAACCAGAGGGATGATCCATGTCGGGACTCGACGCGGGACGGCTCGTCTCAGCAAAACGCTTAGGAGCGCTTGGGGGGAGCGCCGATAGACCCCGGTTCCTCCTCGGGTTACGGTGCATTCGGATGACAGGCGGGCGCGGTTTTCGGCCTGCCGATCCGGATCCGGGTGGATTCCGGGTAGCATCCGCAAGGTAAGCTTCGATGGAAAGGTCGCGTTATGGAAACAGTCTTTGAGAACATGGAGCAGGCGCGCATGGACGTGCCGCGTGAGAAGATGAAGGAGGATCTTCGGGTCCTTCTGCGGGATGCTGAGGAGTTGCTGAAAGCCACGGCCGGCGACATGAGCGACAAAGCCAAGGAAGCCCGCTCCCGGTTAGGCGAGACGCTCGAAAAGGCCAAGGCAACCTGCCATCGGTTGGAAGAGAAGACCGTTGCCACGGCTAAGGCCACCGACAGGGTCATCCGCGATCACCCGTATGAGTCCATTGGCATCGCCTTTGGGGTCGGCTTGCTCATCGGCGTCCTGGTGACCCGCAAATAGCACATGAGCGACCCGGAACAGCGAGCGGATCTCCCGGCTTCGCTCCGTCGCATAGTGGACTCCCTCCTGGCGATGGCCCAGAACCGGGCTCAGCTCTTTGCGCTGGAGCTTCAAGTCGAGAAGCTCCGCTGGGCAAGCGCCGGACTTTGGCTTTGCGGGGTCGCTATTCTGGCCGGGACCGGATTTGTGATCGGCGTGGCTGCCCTCACACTCTGCGTATGGCAATTCGCGGGATTAGCCGGGTTGGCAGGGCTGTCGGGGGCCTTCTTGGGCCTGGCCGCCATCGGCTTTCTCCGGTTGCGGGATCGACTGCGCAGCAGTCCGCCGCCGTTTGCTGATACCATCGGGGAGTTCCGGAAGGACCGCTCATGCTTAACCACACGCGATTAAGGGAATTGGAAGCCGCCAAACGTCTGGTCGTCCTTCAGTCGGACCTCCACCGTCAACTCCTCCAGATGGAGACTGCAGCTTTGCGCGAGCGCCTCACCAGAGCGGGGGGCGCTATCGGCGGGACCACACCATCGCGCCCGGTGCTGGCGGCAGCCTCGGTCATTGCCGGACTACTGGCCTTTCGTCATTGGCGCGCCTTGGCGCGGTGGGCACCTTCGGCCTTCGCCCTCTGGCGTTGGTGGCGGTCCTTTATTCAAAAGCGCTGAGCGACTGGTCCGGCATCCCGAACTCACAAGAACGTTCCTTTCCTGACACATGTGCCAAAGACACCCATCTAAGCGCGGCGGACCCTGTCGGTCCCGACGGACACTTCCGCGGACTGACCAGGCCCTGGGCAACTTGTTCCAGGGCCGGATTCAAGGCCAGCTTGAGCACTGCGCACATCGAACGCGGGCCAACCGCCCTTTGGCAACCGTTTTGGCTGGGCGCCCTACCCACTCGTTCCCATCCAAGGGGCGTTGCACGCTGGCCAGCCCCGACGGGTGTCTGACCCGTCGGGGTTACCTCTCCCGCCATCGGGGAGTGGACGCACCTTCAACCTCCTGCTTAGCCCACCGCGATGAACCCGGAACACCTGAACCTCGATAGCCCGCTGCCCCGGATTGCCATGGTATCGACGCATGGCTATGTCGCGGCACGACCTCCGCTGGGCGCAGCCGATACGGGAGGGCAGGTGGTTTATGTGTTGGAACTAGCGAAGCATTTGGCCCGTTCGGGCTATGAGGTGGACATTTGGACGCGCAGGTTCGAGGACCAGGCACAGGTCGAGCCCGTAGCCGACCGGGTCCGCATTATCCGCGTGCCTTGCGGCGGCGTGAAGTTCCTTCCCAAGGAGTACCTGTACGAAAGCCTTGAGGAATGGCACGAGCATGCCATGCGGCTTGTCCGAAGGTGTGGACTACAGTATCAGTTTATCAACAGCCATTACTGGGACGCGGCGGTTGCCGGACAACGGCTGGCGGAGAACCTGCACGCACCCCATGTGCATACGCCGCATTCCCTGGGAATCTGGAAGCGGCGCCTGATGGAGGCGGACTACGCGGGCGACCCGGAGAAACTCGAACGACAGTACAACTTCACCAAGCGCATTCACTACGAGCGCCTCCTTTACGAGGCAGCGGAATTGGTCATCGCCACCTCCCCCCAGCAGATGGACGTGCTGGTCAAGGATTACGAAGTGGCGGCCGGACGCTGCCGGATGATCCCACCCGGCTACGATGATAATCGCTTCTTCGCCGTAAGCGATGCCTCGCGTGACGCGATTCGGCAGCGCTTGGGTATCTCGGGAAAAGTCATCCTGGCGGTGGGGCGATTGGCACGAAACAAGGGCTATGACTTGTTGGTGAACGCATTCGAAGTGGTCGCGAAGCGGGAGGCTGAGGCCATCCTGCTGCTGGCGGCGGGAGGCGAGGACCTTACGGCACGCGAACGCACCATCCTTGAAGAGTTGACACAGCAAGTCGAGCGCATGGCGCTTGGAGATCGTATTCGCTTTGCCGGATTCATTCCGGACGACCAGCTCGCCGACTACTACCGGGCAGCGGATGCGTTTGTCTTGTCCAGTCGCTACGAGCCTTTCGGAATGGCGGCAGTGGAAGCGATGGCTTGCGGGGCACCTTCGGTTATCACCGTCCATGGAGGTTTGTGCCGCGCCTTGACCTTCGGCCGGCACGCCCTGTTCGCCGACCCCTTCGACAAGGAAGACTTGGGGATTACGATGCTCAAGGTATTCCGCCATCCGCGGCTGAGAGCGCGGATGGCGCGCATGGGGGCGCACAAGATGCGCAGCTTGTTCACGTGGTCGGGGATCGCTCATCAATTGCTGGCCGCCGTGGAGCAACGGGAAGCCACCAAGACGCAATTCTACGATGGCGAATGGGAGGACCCGTGGCGTGACTCCGACTAAGACCATGACGGATACCCAAGTGAGACAGCCGGGCATTCGCCTTTTCTGCTCAGACCTCGACGGCACTCTGTTGGGCAATCCCGAGGCCACGCGTCGGTTCAGCAACGCTTGGGATGCCCTACCGGCTGACGCAACCCCACTACTTTGCTACGCCTCTGGCCGGTTCGTCCAGGATGTGATCGACTTGCTGGCCGAGCACACGCTGCCTTGGCCCGATTACATTATTGGCGGGGTTGGCACCCAGGTCTATGACGGCAGACGTAAGCGTCCCCTCAACGAGTTCGACCGCAGGTTTGGTGGGGTTTGGGACCTGGCGGCGATCGAAGCGCTGGTGGGTGGCTTCCCCGGTGTGGAACGCCAACCACCCCAATTCCTGCACCCCTATAAATCGAGCTGGTACCTCCGTCACGCTTCCCCCCAGACCATCCAGTCCTTGGAGCACCAACTCAAGCAGGCCGGGCTGGAGGTGTGCGTCGTCTACTCAAGCGGTCGTGACTTGGACGTGCTCCCCAAGGACGCCAGCAAGGGTGCCGCACTACAGTGGCTATGCGAGCGTCAGAAGTTGCCGCTGGAGTCCGTGTTGGTCGCCGGGGACACGGGCAATGACAGCAGCATGTTTCTGCTCCCCGGCGTCAAGGGGATCGTGGTCGAAAACGCGCAACCGGAGTTGATCGAGGCGGTGGTCGCGGTGCCCACATTCAACGCTACGCGCGTGATGGCGGACGGCGTGCTGGAGGGCCTGGAGCACTTCGGGGTGGTACCGGCGGCCCCACGGCTGGAAACATCCCGGCTTCCCGCCCGGGAAATGGACGCGACGCTCCGCATGCTCTTCAGCGAGGCAGCGCTGGGCTCGTTGACCTCCGCCGAGCGATCTCTGATCGCCACCGGCTACCAGAAAGCAATCATAGCTGTCCGCAAGAACATCACCCCCTTGGGCTTCACGGCCTGTTCGCTGCAGGACAACGAGGTCACCGGCACCGACGTGAACTACCGGAGCGTCTGGGCGCGGGACGGAGCCATCACCATTTCCGGTACCATCGACCTGCCGGACCCGAACGTACGTCTTGCACAAGAAGCGACGCTCCGCACCCTGTTCGACCGGTTGGCGCCGAACGGCCAAGTGCCCGCGAACGTTCGCATCGATGGTGCTGTGCCCGAGTACGGAGGAGTAGGCGGTATCTGTGCGATCGACAGCGGGCTTTGGGCGGTTATTGCCTTCTACCTCTACGTGCGGAAGCATCACGCCCTGGATCTCCTGGAGGAGTATGCCGGGAGTGTTCGTCGAGTAATGGATTGGCTGGCGGCACTGGACAGCAACAACGACGGCTTGATCGAGGTGCCCGAGGCCGGAGACTGGACCGACCTCTTTGCCAGAAGCTACCACGTGCTCTACGACGAGGTGTTGTGGTATCGCGCCAACCTGGCATACGCGCGAATGCTGGAACTCAGGCGGGATTTCAAGGGAGCGTCGGAGTTCTTGCGGCGGTCGCAGGCGATCAGGGGCAAGATTCTCTGCGACTTCTGGCCTGCGACCAACCGGCCTTGTACCCCTCCCGCTGCCGGGTTTTCGGATCGCCAATCAGCCGTCGGAGATGCCAAGTATCTGCTCGCGGAATTGACTCCCTTCGCCTTCAACTGGCGCTGCGACGTGTTGGGCAACATCCAAGCGTTCTTGGCCAATGTTCTCGATGTTGATCGCGCCCGTACCGCCTTCAAGTTCATGTGGGGCGTAGGCGTCAACGACCCGTATCCCGTGGTAAACCTCTATCCACCCGTCCAGTCTGGCGATCCCGATTGGCGCTCCTATTACACGGTGAACCTGCTGAACCTGCCGGGTCACTACCACAACGGTGGTGCCTGGCCGTTCATTGGCGGAATGTGGGTGCGGTTTATTCACCGGCTCGGCCTTTACGACGTGGCCTGCAGGGAAATGCTCAAGCTGGCCCAGGTGAACCGCCTGGGCCGGAGCCAGGAATGGGAGTTCAATGAATGGGTCCACAGCCGCACCGGGCGCCCGATGGGGAAGTGCTTTCAGGCTTGGTCCGCAGCCTCCTACATTCACGCCTGCCAGGAATTGGGCATGAGCCCCGAACAACTTGAGGCAGACTGAGCGCGCCCGTGCAGGCACCCCCCCAAACGCGCCGGGTGGGCGTTCCCTGGGCCTTCGCAACGATTGCCGCCTCTCAGGCCGCTGGCGCGGGCAGCGCTCGATTCACTTTCCACTCGGAATCCTGCTTCACGTAAAGGGTTTGCGTAGGGAAGGCGAAGCTGATCCCCTCCGCATCGAATCGACGCTTGATCTCCAGATTCAGCAGTTGAAACTCGAGTAGATAGGCCTTGAAGTCAGTCGAGTTCCACCAATGCACCACCAAGATGTTCAATGAGCTGCTCTCGAATTTGTTGAAGCTGATGATCAGGTCCGCGGTCTTCGGATGAGGCCGCAGCACCTCTTCCAGGATGACCATGGCCCGCTGAACCCGCTCCGCAGGCGTATCGTAGGTGACCCCCACATTCATCACCGTCTTGATGTTGGGGCGCCCCGAGACGTTCGTGATCGTGGCATTGCCCATCGTTTTGTTCGGGATGGTAACGAGATAGCCATCGAGATGCCGTACTCGCGTGCTGCGGAAGCCGATGGCTTCCACCATGCCATCCACGTTGTCCAGTTGGACGCGGTCCCCGACCTTGAATGGCTTGTCCATCAGCACCGCCACCGCCCCAAACAGGTTCGCCAGCGTATCCTGGGCGGCGAGGCCCACCGCCAGGCCGCCAATGGACAACGAGGCGATCAGGCCGGTCACGTTCAAACCAAGATTCTGCGAAGTGACCAGCACGGCGACGATGACGACGAACACCTTGAACGTCTTGCCGAGCAACGGCAGCAGTTGCTTGCTGAACTCTTCGTTGTCAGGGGTGGTGGCTCGCTCCCGCCATAGCCCCATCAGCGTGTCAATGGCTTTAAGCAGCACATACGTTATTGAGCCGGCCACAATCAGCTTCAGAGCGTTGGACAAGAATACGGTCATGCCTTCAGGCCACGAGTAAACGCGCATGCCCACATGCAGCAGCACGACGAACGAGACCACCTTCACTGGGCCGCGCACCAACCCAACTAAGAGATCGTCAAGCTTGGTTTCCGTACTCGCGGCCCATTTCTGCACCCTTTCCCGGATGAAATAGTCGAGGCCCTTGGACACGTAGAACGCCAGGAAGATGTAGATCAGAGAAGCGAGGAACTGCCAGAGCGGGATACCGGCAAACGGACGTGCCTGAAGCCCAGGGATGCGATCCAGACCGAACGTGAGCCATATTTCCGAGGCTAATGCCGGGTTCACGTGATTCTTGGCCAAGCCAACGGTTGGATCGCCATCACTCTGGGCGTGAAGCTGCAACAGACTGGGCCAGAACGGGATGCCCAAGAGGAGGATTCGAACGAGGGTGAGGACTAGTCGATGTTTCATAAATCAAGCCGGATTCCCGGTGGTGCATGAGGAACGAACGATCAACGCGGCAGGCGATTCTGAGTGGTTCGGTGTGCCGGTTCATTCCTGGCGCTCGGAATAACAGACTCACTAGCCCACGCCTCCTCGCGGGTGGCATTGCGCACCACCAAGACGGGACACGGGGCCCTACGAAGTAGAGTTTCCGCGAGGCTCCCCAGGATCAATCGCTTGAGCCCAGTGCGTCCGTGCGATGTGATCACGAGGAGATCCACCTCCAGTTCCATGATCGCGCCGAGGATCTGTTGGAAGGGTAAACCGGTAGACGCGAGGATCTCACCATCAAGCCCGCACCGGCGCAGCACCCTCCGCAAGCGCATCAGTCTGACCTGCGCTTTGTGAGCCAGCGCTGGCAACTGCATCGACCGGAGGGGGTGAGTGAGGGGATAAGAGTCCGGCACAACCACATGTTGCAGGCTCACTCTGGCGCCAAGCGGTTCGGCCAGCGATACGGCAAACCGCAAGGCTTCGCGGGAACGAAACGAGAAGTCCAAAGGCACCAGGATGTGGCGCCAGCCAAGACACTTCGTGTTCAGAGTCGCGCCACCCGGGCACGAGGTTGACACGGGAGGGTGTGAGCCCACGAAGAGCCGATGTCGGTTCCGCCGTGGGTCATAGAAGGGATCGGATTGCATGACGCATTTCAGGGGTTCACGGCGTCTCCCAACTGCCCCTGCAGCAGCGGATTCAACTTGCTCCGGACCATTGAGAAAACCGCGTGGGCTACCACCTCAAGATCCTGCTTCGCATAGCTTGGTTCACACCACCAGCGGTCTGAGGTATCGAGGTGGATGCACCACAGAGGAATTGCGCCGTGTGCCGCCAAGATCCCAAGCTCGGTTTCCACCGATGGTGCCATGCCTCGAGCTTCTTTGGACGTTGCCATAAGGGCCAGCAATCCCTTGGGATGCGAAGGGTTGTGCAACGCCGTTGCGATCCACTCCAAGACCTCGCGAGGCAGAGGTTCACCGCCCTGGGGGGCCACTACAAGCAGATCGGCTTCTGCGGCCTCCTCGGCTGCCATCGCGCGTAGAGTGGGAATCGTGAGCATCTCGAACTTCCACCAGTGGGCGCTCCACGACAACACCGATCCGTTCTGCTGGGGCTGGGTCTGAAAGGCATGACGAGCCCGCCTTGCCGCATCGCAGTTCTCATAGATCACCACGAGCCGCACGCGATCATCGCGACGGGCGCTGTCGTCAGCCATGGCCTCAAGTGGTGTCATGCCCCGGGTACATTATCCAACCGCACCGCTTCGCGGAGCTCATCAAGGAAGTGCGGACAAGCCGACTCCACGCGGTTCCAGTTGGAGATCAGAGGCGTCGCCAAGGGGTCCTCCTGAAAGGCCTTTGCCGCAATCTGGATGCTGCGCACGAAGGTGGCCACCGCTGTCTCCTCTTCGTGCCGGGGATACTTGAGCCCATTCAGAGCTGAATCGGCGGAGTAAAACCGCAGAGTGTCCTCGGCCTGCCTCATGTAGGCGCTCAGCAGGGTATCGAACAGCCCAGTGTCCAGCTTGATGCCTTCCGCGGCCATCCGACGGAAGAAGGACCTGGCTATGTCGGTCGCCATCTTGTTGAGACCCTTCTCCCGATCGCGTGCGGATAGCTCCTGATGCTTATGGTCGTAATTATCACACAGCTCCGACTGGCAAATGGCCCGCGGGGCACTGTTGCGGAACACTTCTGCCAGCATCCCCACCTCTAAAGCCCAATCATACGGAATGCGTACTCGGCGGACCAGATCCACGTCCATGGCAAACTCTCCTGCGAGGGGATAGCGGAAGGTGTCCATATAGACCAAGTAGGGGTGCAGGCCGAGGATGCTCTTCAAGGCGCGCAGCAACGGTGTGACCATCAGGCGCATCACGCGACCATTCAACTGATCGGTGACCCGCGCGTAGTAGCCTTTGCAGAAATCAAAGCCCAGGCTTGGATGTGCCACGGGATAGCACAGGCGGGCCAGAAGTTCGCGGTTGTAGGTTAGAATGTCGCAGTCATGCACCGCCACCATGCGTGCGTGCTCGCTTGCCAGGACATAACCGAAGCAAGTCCAGACGTTGCGTCCTTTGCCTCCAGGGCCGGCGCTCAGGTCGGCCTCTTCCAACCGCTGGTACAGCCGTTGCATCCTGGGTCCATCGTTCCACAACAGGGTCGGTTTCTGCGGCAACTGGCCAAAGAAGTGGCGAGCCTTCCGCCATCCACGGGCGTTCGCCCCATCTATGCCCACGACGATCTGGGCGAGGTAGGAGACTCCCCGGAGCTCGCGAGCAATGAGCTTGAGCGCTTTCGTGCCGACTTCGCGGATGTGGCAAGGAAGCACGAGCGCGATGGGGGTTTCCTCAGCAAATGACCGCAGCTCATCCTCCAAGCGAGGCAGCTTGGTTGGGCCAAGGCGATGCAGTGTGGCGATGGCGCCGGTTTGAAAGAAATCAGACATAATCGGGTCCTTACTTCCCGCCGCGCAGTTGTGGTTGGTTTACGCCAGTCGGTTCTTCTAGGATGTCAGAGCATCCGACCGAAGCACCTTTTGGCTCCGGCCGTGGAAATGCGGGAGGCGTTGCCGTCACTCAATCGAGCGTTCATCGGTGTTCACCGTTCCGCTCACGGGCGAGGTTGACGAGATTACCCACGCTGAACACCAGTAGGATCACCAGCACCGTCATCACCAAACGGTCTTTGGAGTCGCCCGCTGCCAGGGCCTTCCAGCAGTGCGCGCCTTGCCCGACAAACACGGACGCCATTAGCACCAGCGTCAACATTGCGAGATTGCGGCCGAACGCAGTCACGCGTCCCACTAGGCCCCAGATAATGCAGAGCCCACCACCGAGCAGCCCTGTCAAACGGGTCGCCGCTTGAGTGTCGGGATGCAGGTAGTGCGTCCATGATGCCAAGCCAACTATCAGCAAACCGCCCACCGTGAGGTCCAAGGCCATTTCAAAACTCACACCCGAACGATTCCGGCTTGCGGGCAATGTTGATGGGCCGGGTTTCTCCGTTCGGCCAGTGCGCGGCTCAGAGGCGTCTGGCTGCATACCATCCAAGCTAACGTCCCTTGGTTCGCGAGCTGCAGCCTGCCTCGTTGGTCGTGTTGCTCGACTGCTGGTCGAAAAGAACTCCAGAATAGGCAATTCTCATCAGCATTGCGATGGACAGCAACAGGGCGACTGTGATAACCCACGCGGCCGCCCGTCGACCCGGGGTGTCTCCACCAGCGCTCCAGACCGTTACCGTCTGCGACAGCAGCACGAAGGCCAGCGGCATGAGGGTCAGAATCGGCAGGGCTTTGCCGCCTTTCCCAGCGAACGCACGCAGACTCCAAACGGTGGAAAGCCCGGTTCCGATGAGACCCGCGATCAGAGTCGGACGAGCCAGACTTGGAGCGAAGTGGTGTGCCAAGCAGCTTAGGACCGCCAGTAGCAGGCTGTAACCAAGAAGATAAATACTGAGGGTTTTGTTCATCGAGGCAGCATCAGCCTGCGGATCGCCATACGCCGCCCTACCTGACCTTGTCGCTCCCTTCGAATTCGGTGAGGGAGATGCAAATGGAAAGGAGAGCTTCCCACTGTGAGCCAGCATGCCAGAAGCATCATTGCGTTGGAGGCAATTTAGTTCTTTGGATGGCGGCCCGACCATCCGGGTTGTCCTCCGACGGCAAGCGCCACCGGACCCTTGTTACGTAGTAACGTAACCATTAGATGGCTTCTTCGCCAGTCGAATTCAGCGAATTCTCGAAAAACCCGAGGTACGCTCCCAATTCACTGGCCGAATCCCGTAGAAGCCTGATCATTCCCTTCAGCGAGTAGTTGCCCTCGGCCGGGGGACTGCGGCACATTAGGGGCCAGAGTGCATCTGGTCATTCTGCACCATCACTACCGCCCCGGCGGAGTCCGACGGGTCATCGAGTTGGCCGCGCCCTTGCTGGCGCAGGCCGCCGGCGATGCGTTGACTTCGGTGACGCTCGCTGGCGGCGAAGCGCCAGCAGAGGCTTGGTTGGGCACTTTGGAGCGCGCCTTGCCGGGCGTGCCGTTGCGGCTGCATGTGGAGCCGAGCTTCGGCTATTGGGATGAACAGCAGGTTTCGCCGCCGCGTTTGGCGGAGCGCATGGCGGCTTCCCTGGCGCGACTCATCGAGCCGGCCGACGAGACCGTGATCTGGGCGCACAACGCGGGCCTCGGCCGCCATCCCCTGCTGTTCCGCGAATTGGCCCGGGCTGGCACAGACCAGCGGGTGCGCCTGCTGCTGCACCACCATGACTGGTGGGTCGACAGTCGGTGGCATCGCTGGGCGGAGATGCGGCAGGCTGGCGTGAGGACCTTGGGGCAAGCCGCCGCCACGGCGTTTCCTCCCGCCGTGCCGGTCCAGCATCTGACCATCAATCAAGCCGATGCCCGGGTATTGCGCCGCCATCTGCCGGGTCAGGTCACCTGGGTGCCCAATCCGGCTCAATTCGCCCCCCCGCCTTCCGCGACCCGCGTGCGTGCGGCCAATCGGTGGCTGCGCGACCAACTGCGCCGGAGCGGCCCGGTCTGGCTGCTGCCCTGCCGCCTGCTGCGGCGCAAAAATGTGGCCGAAGCCCTGCTCCTCACCCGCTGGCTGCGCCCGGAAGCGTGGCTGGTCACCACGGGCGGCCCCAGCTCCGCCGATGAGCAGGCGTACGCTGACACCCTGGCGGACGCCGCCCAACGGTGCGGATGGCCTCTGCGGTTGGGGATCCTGCGAGGGGCGGAGGCAGACGCGCCCGCCGTCCCGGAGTTGATGGCGGCGAGCGAGGCCGTGTTGCTGACCTCGCTGCAGGAGGGCTTCGGCCTGCCGTTTCTCGAAGCCGCCCGAGCCGAACGCCCGCTCCTCTGCCGGCGGTTGCCGAACATCGCCCCGGATCTGCGTCGCTTCGGTTTCGCCTTTCCGTGCGCATACCGGGAGCTTCGCATCCACCCCGCGCTGTTCGACGGAGCCGGCGAGCAGCGCCGTCAGGCCCGCCGCTTGGCGGAATGGCGTCAACGGCTGCCGCGCGCCTGCCTGCCTTGGGCCGCGGCTCCGCCGTGGCTTGCGGAGCTGGGTGCCGAACCGGTTCCCTTCAGCCGGTTGACCCTCACGGCCCAGCTCGAGGTGCTGACCCACCCGGCGGAGGATTCCTGGCCGCGCTGCCTGCCGCTGAACCCCTGGCTGGGCGCTTGGCGCCGGGCCGCCGCGAACGGCAGCCTCCCCGTGAGCCCCTGGCCGGAGGAAGCCAACCGCTGGCTCGGCCCAGCCGCCACCGTGGAACGGTTCCGCCGTGTGCTGGCGGCTCCCGAAGCCCGGGGCAGCGCCGCTCAAAGCCGGCGCGTGCTGGACGCCCTCGTGCGGCGCAGTCTGGACCCGGCCAACCAATACCCCCTGCTATGGAAGCCCGAACCATGAAGCCCCGCGCTGTGATTTTCGACGTTTATGGCACCCTCCTCCAAGTCGGTTCGGCGCCGCCGGACGCCGAAACCCGGTGGCGGCAGCTCCATGAGGAATTCCTGGGCACGCCCCCGCCGTTGGGCCGCCTGGATTTCGGCCGTGCCTCGGCGGAGATCATTCAGCGGCGGCACGCCGCCGCCCGCGCGCAAGGCATCGCCTATCCCGAGATCCACTGGCCTTCGATCGTGGCAGAGATCCTGCCCGGTTTTCGCCGCCTGACTCCTCCCCAGCAGGCAGACTTCCTCTTTCGACAAATCCAGACCGGCCACACCGTAAACCTGGCCCCCGGGGCTGCCGAGGCACTATCCTGGCTGGAGGCGGAGCGAATTCGTCTGGGCATCGCCTCGAATGCCCAAGCCTACACGCTCCGCGAACTGCAGGAAGCGTTGGCAAGTGCCGGGTTCGGCCTGCGCTCCTTCGAGCCCGAGCTCCGTTTCTGGTCGTTCGAACACGGTTTCAGCAAGCCCGACCCGCACGTCTTTCGCCTCCTCACCGCGCGGCTCGAAGCGCGCGGCATTGCTCCGGGAGAGACGCTCATGGTGGGCGATCATCTGGAGAACGACATCGCTCCGGCGCGGTTGGCTGGTTGGCAGGCTTGGCACCTGTCGCTTCCGGGCCAACTTGGTGACGGCGGGTGGAGGGAACTGCTCAACCGGTGGCAGCGCTGAACGGGGCGCGTTTAACTGCGCTGCAGCAGGGTCATGCGTCCACCTTCCCGCGTGACCAGCCCCCGAGGAAGTGGTATGCTTGCGCATGAACGCGTGCATCCTTGCTGCCGGTTCGCCCCGGCGTATTGGCTTCATCTCGACTCGATTCCAAGGCACCGATGGCGTCACCCTCGAGGCGCGCAAGTGGGCGGTCATCCTCCAAGGCTTGGGGCACTCCTGTTATTGGATGGCCGGCCTGATCGATGCGCCCCCCGGGATCAGCCACCATGCGCCGCTGGCGAGCTTCAATCACCCGGAAGTGCTCGCGCTGCAAGGACGGATTTTCGGGGTCACGCGGCGTCCGCCGGAGGTCACCCGGGAGATTCACTCCCTGCGTGAGCGCCTCAAGGCCGATCTCTACGCGTTCATCCACCGATACCAGCTCGAAGTCCTGATTCCGGAGAACATCCTGGCCATTCCCATGCACGTGCCGTTGGGACTCGCCATGACGG
>CAYYMW010000023.1:0-31915 GCA_964472515.1 uncultured Verrucomicrobiota bacterium
CCGACTGGTTTCAAGGATATGTAACGACTTGGTTGGGTTGGTTCAAGGCCCGCGAGGTTTTCCAGTACCTCGCGGGCTCATTTCTT
Source organism: uncultured Verrucomicrobiota bacterium (assembly GCA_964472515.1). Lineage (GTDB taxonomy): Bacteria > Verrucomicrobiota > Verrucomicrobiia > Limisphaerales > J093 > CAYYMW01. Next base: position 87 of record CAYYMW010000023.1, read on the forward strand.
TGTGCGTCCGGCCTTCTGCCCGACGCGCACGTGTAGTCGTCCGCTCCACACGCCCGCTCGCGAACCCCATCGGGCCAACCTGCCCGAAGCTCAACCGGAAGACAGGCAGCGGGTGTCCGATGACCGGCGGTTGCTCTGCCCGGGAGGGAGCGGATACTGGCTGAACGCTTGCGGCAGGATAAACCCGGCCTGCAGGTGATTCTCACCACCGGCTACAGCGATGAAGTGGCGGAGCGGACGCGGCTTTATGAAAGCGGGATGATCTGGCTGCGCAAACCGTGTCCTCCGGACACGTTGACGGCCGTCATCAGCCAGTGTCTGCACGGAAAGTAGAGTGCGCCAGCGGGATATGACTGCGCTTGTCCCACCCCGCCTGCTACCGTGCCGGCATGCAAACCGAATCGGTGCAGGGTGAGTTTGTCGACCGGGTGCGGCGCTTGGTGGCCGGCTGGCCGGCGGCCAAGGCACAGCAGGCGGTGAGTCTGGCCTTGAGCGTGGACCCGGATTCGCTCCCGCAGGATCTGGACCGGGCCGCGGCGAACATGGTGGGCCTTCTGGCCCGGGTGAGACGCATGATCCCGGCAGGGTGATCATCACCAGCCCCTGCGTCGATTATGTGATTGCCTTGACCCACGTTACCGAAACGCCCGTGATTTGCCTGCCCAAGCCGTGTCCTCCGGACAAGCTGACCGCCGTCATCAGCCGGTGCCTGCAAGGGAAGTAGAGCGCCTCCAGCAGAGGCGATCCGGCTTGTCCCACCTCGTCGCTTGGGATCGCCAGCATCCGACGACGATACTGGCTGGACTTCTTACGGCCGAGGGACGAACCCATCGCCCAGTTTGGGGAGGCAGAACTGGTCCGCCGACAGGACGGCCGGCGCGAGCTCCGCGGCGGCACGCCGGAGGACCACCGCAAGGCGGTGGAGTGGGTGGCCATGTTCCTGCCCAGAGCCAGGTTCGATCCGCCACCGAGGTCTGGGCCGAGGTAGCGTGGCCACAACATCCACTTGATCCCTACCCGCCACGCGGGCAAAACACACGCCGGCAGCCGGGGTCAGGGCGAGGTCCTGATGGTCGGCGGGCAACCGTCGGCAGTAGACGAGCCTGACGCATTGGCGGCGGTTGGCCGGGCAACCGGCTTGACAGGTCCGTGTGTAAAACATAGTTTTACACCATGATAAAGACCATCACCAAGATCGGCAACTCACAGGGGCTGATGTTCGATGCCGCCTTGATGGACCTGGCGCGCATCAAGGTGGGCGACCAGGTGACGGTGAGCGTGCATGAAGGCGGCTCGATTGTGCTGACGCCGGTGCGTCCGGTCATCACGCCGGCCAAGGCGGCGGCCACGGCGAAGCGGTTGATCAGGAAGAACGCGGAACTGTTCCGGCGGCTGTCATGAGGCCGCCGTTCGCGCATCCCACCGTCGAGGCGGTGAAGGCGATTCACGCGGAGGTGCTGGCCGCGCACAGCGGCGGCGCGGGCCTGCGGGAAGCGGCGTTGCTGGAATCGGCGGTGGCCGCGCCGCAGGCGACGATGACGGGCGAACCGCTGTTCACCGATCCGGTGGAAATCGCGGCGGCCTACTGGTTTTACCTGTGTCGCAATCATCCGTTCGTGGACGGCAACAAGCGGACGGCGCTGGCGACGTGTCTGGTGTTCCTGAGCGAAAATGAGTTGCTCCCGAATGGGCAACTGGAAGTTGAGGCGTGGGAGGCATTGACGCTGGACGTGGCGGCCAGCCGCATTGACCGCGAGCAGACGACGCAGCGGTTGCGAGAACTGCTTCATCCCCGCACATGAGCACCCCTGCCGCCCTGGTCTGGCAACCCTCGACGACGAGGAAGAGTGGGCCAGCCTCTCGGCCGGCGTGATGCGGGACGCCTACGAGGGGTTCCTGAAGCCGAAGACCGAGGCCGAAATAGGGGGCAGTCCTTCCAAGTAACACTTCTGTACGTCGCCGATTATCCGTTGGTTGCAACTGGCTCGGTTTTGGGCCTGACAGCCTCGATCTCCGACCTGTCACTGGCCCCTTCCACCCGCCCCGCGGGTGGACTGCTTACCATTGACACTCCAGTCGTGGTTTTCTAACGCACCCCAAGCCTCACCGGCTGCGGGTGGAATTCGATCGCGCGCTTTACCACGTGCTCAATCGCGGGGACCGGCGCGAGTCCATCTTCAAAGACCACACGGATTGCCGGGCGTTTGTCGATTTCCTCGGGGAGGCGTGTGGTAAGACCGTCTGGCGATGGGCACCCCGGCACATCCGATCAATCGCCTCTACCGTTGGTGCAAAGGACTGCTGAAGTGAGTCAACCGGTCCACGAACCGGCCACTGTGCGCGATGACGCCAAGGTGGACTGCCGGGCGCTTGCAGATGGGCGTGTGGACGCACCTGGCGAACCTCCTGCGGGCCGCGCGCTACGCCTCACGGCCGGACGGCCTCGATGCGAAGCATGACTTCGTTGCGGCGCAGGAAGGCCGGCGTCCACGGCGGATCGAAATAACCGTACACCGGCGGCGACAACTCCTTCAGCCCCTCCGCCTTCATCCACGTGCGCAGTCGCTCCAACGACTCGGCCTCGTGCTTCGCGTTGCGCCCACCGCTGTAGCGCAGCACCACAAAGCGGCCCGCCGCCAACTCGCGCACCCCTACCGCCCCATCCGACGGCCTGGGCACCTCGCCGGCTTTCAGCTTCGCCGGCAGCATGAACGCCATCGTCGCGTTCGTCTCGCCGCCGGACATGAAGACAGGGGTCGTCATGGCAATCTTCTGCTTCGCCTCATTTTCGCCCGTGATGAACCGAAATAGCCGCATGAAGCTGCCATCCTCCCCATTCCGGCTGCCGGTCATGGCCGTTGCCACCACGGCCAACGTCGGATAATCACGCACCTGAACCTTACCCTCCGTGCGCACGACCCGGTACGGCGCCGACTCGTAACCGGACCGCGTGACCTTGCACCCCGCGAGCGCAAGGCCGCCGATCACCAGGATTGCCGTGAACCAATAAATCATCTTCTTCACGCTGCTATTCTAGCAGAATGGCACTCGCTCCGAAATCGAGAGCCGCCGACAACCGAAGGCGGCGGGCCGCTTCTTGGTGCTGGCATTGGGGGGTATGCTCGTGGTGCGTGGGCCATGGCGTGCGCCATGCTTCGAGTGGCTCGGGGCAGCGTCCGGCGGGAGATTTTCCTCGCCGGCCTGCGGCTGCCTCACGTCGATGAGGAAATCAAACCGCTGCCCGTAACGCTGACTATCCAAGGTGCTGTCCACGGGCCCGAGGCGCAGCCCAGGCTTGGCGTCGGCCGCCGCCCGGACCTTCACGGGGAAGCCGCTTTGGGTTTCAGCCGCCACCTGGCGCGGCTTTCCTTCACCCGGAACTCGACCATCTTCTGGATTAGTGCCAGGGGGACCGGCTTGTCCAGGGGGAACTGCACCGAGCCCTTCGCGGTGTGGTAGCCGGCCAACTCGCCGCTGAACGCCGCCATGCCCGAGGGGGTGGGGTAGAAGCCGATGTGCTTCTGGAAGGCGGCGAAGTGAACCAGGTTCTCGTGCAGGACAAACGTCGGGATCTGGTACTTGATCGCCTCCGCCGCGTCCGGCGCGGCGGCCCGGATGACCGCCCGAATGCGCTGGAGCTGCTCCTGAACCTCCGGCGGGAAGGCCGCGATGTACTCGTCGATGGTCTTGGCGGGCGGTGTTTTCACGTGGCGGTGCGACCCTGGCCTTCATCGGGCCGGGCGTGGAAACATGGCGCGCCTCCCGGCCCGCGTCAAACGCAAGACCCCGGCGAGACAGGCCGCTTCCGGTGCGGTTGGGCGAGGGTTCGTCGAAGCTCTCCCGGGGCAACAAACTGGAGCTCAAGGCCCTTGATCGCCTGCCGGTACGCCGGGCCATGCAGCGGGCTCACCACGTAGTTGTTCCCCTTGGGATAACAGGCCCGGAAAGCCGCCAAACCGGCCACCTCGATGGCGTCGGGACGCCACTTGCATTCGATGGCGTCCACGGCATCACGCCCCCGGGGGAGCACGAAGTCCACTTCCCGCTGTTGCTTGTCGCGCCAGAAATGAATGGCTGGCAGGCCGGTGGCGATGAGGGTTTCGAGGACGAGATGCTCCCAGAGCTGTCCGGCATCCTCGGACCGCAACCGATCCCACCCGCGCACGTAACAGATCAGCCCGGTGTCGAAACCATAAACCTTGGGCTGGGCCACCACCTCCCGTCGTCCGCCGCCGGAGAAGGGCCGCAACAGCCGGAGGACCTGGGTGATCTGGTAGACGGACAGCCAGTTGGTGGCAGTGGGTCGGCTGACCTGTCCGCCAACCGCCAGCTTGCTCACATCCAGCAAGCCGCCGCTCTGCCGCAACAGCAGTTCCAACACCCGCAGGAAGCCGGCCCGCTTCTCCACCCGGAACAGCTCTTGCACATCCCGGGCATAGTAGGAGTCGAGCCACTCGCCGTAGAACCCCGGATCGGGGGCAGAGGCCAGCAACGCGGGCGGCAACCCCCCGCGCAGGAAACGCTCGCTCAAGTCGGCAACGCCGAACGCGGGAAGTTCCTCGTAGAGCACCGGCACCAACTCCACCACCCGCTTCCGGCCCGTCAGGGCGTCCCGGAACTTCCGCGTGGCGGCGAGGGTCGAGGACCCGGTGGCCAGGATCTTCAGCCGGGGGAAGGCATCCGCCCCGATCTTCAGCAGCCGGCTCGGGTCGGGGAGTTGGTGGACTTCGTCGAACACCACCATGGGACACTTCAGCGAGTGGTAGAAGCTCTCCGGATCGCGCAACCGCGCCGCTGTGCTGGGCAGGTCGCAATTCAGGAACTCGGCTTCCGTCAGGCTTTGTGCCAGCACCGTCTTCCCTGCCCGGCGCGGGCCGGCGAGCCAGACAATCGACGCCTGCCGCCACGCCGCCGCGAGCCGCTCTTGCCAAAAGGGGCGCTCGATCATGCAGGTATACTTTACAGATAGACGTCTAAATGTAAAGTTTGCTTTACATATGGTCAGACCTGAGAGCCCCTCCGCGGCGGGCGGAGGATCCTGCCGAACCGGGCTGGATGGGGCCACCGAGGAGACCTGCCGAGCGAATGGTGACGGCCCAAACGGGCTTGTCCAGACGCCGGCCCAGATGCACACTGGCGTCGTGATGCGCCCTCGGTGGTATTGGCTGATCTTGTGTAGCTGCGTGCTCCCGCTCACTGCACGGGCGGACGGCATCGACCTGCCCATCCTGTTGGGCCTTGGCGTGGGCGTGGTGCTGCCACTGCTGCTCTTCAACGCCACCATTGAGGCCCCCATCCTCGGCCGGTTGCTCAGGGTTCGCTGGCGGGAGTTGTGGCCGTGGTGGTTCAAGGCCAACGTGTGGTCCCTGCTGGCGGGGGTACCCGCTTGGATGATCAGCGGAATGTTGGACGAGCGGTTCCTGCCGGACGAGCTGGGCCGACGTTTCCGTGTCTATCCGTGGTTCCTGCTTCTCCACGTCGGCGTGTACTTTGTCGCCACCTGCCTGGCAGAGGCTCTCTACACGCGCAAAATAGTCCGGGAAACGGAACTCAAGGCGGACTGGCGGGTACTGATGCGGGCCGTGGTAATCGCGAACCTGGCCTCCTATGTGGTCCTTGGCCCGGCGTATGTGGCCATGGCGTGGCCAAAATCTGACGTCCAGGAGTTTGCCGCGGACACGCGCTGGACGAAGCAGCCCGAGCTCACGGTGGTAGCGGTGGGCCCGGGTGGACAGTTGGAGGCGGCCACCGCCGACGGGCGCAACCGGCGCGTGGTGGTGCCGCATGAGGTGCGGGACTACGTGGTTTCGGCCGATCTGCAACAGGTTCTCTATCGCGGCAAAGAAGATCGCTACTTCCTCTACCAGAACGGCACCAACCGGGCGATTCCTGCCCCAGGCTTTCGATGCCTCGCCCCCGGAATGGACTTCAGCCCCAGTGGAGCCCGCGTGGCGTTCTGCGACGGGGACAGACTCCGGATCTACGAATGCCAAACGGACCGCTGGACAGATCTGCCCATGGAGGACGCTGGATCTATGAACAGCCTGGTCTGGTCGACGGAGGAAGAGAGGTTGTACTTCCGCCCCAGGCTGCAATGGACGGCGGTCACGCTCCACCCCACCGTGTCGCACAAGAGCCTGGCGAATGCGCCCAAGGACTTCGCTGGGCACTATGGCAAGATCGGAAACGTCTGGAGTAGAGACGGCGCCTACTATGCCACGCACAAGCAGGGCGAAATGAAACTCATGACCTATGGTGGCATAGTGAATCGTCTGCGGATCTTCAAGGCAGGACAAACCCCTCTCACGCTCAGCGATCCCGCCGGCCAATTCATCCTGCGCCAGGCGGCCTTTGTGGGGGACTCCGACGAGATCCTCACTGAGGGTGGCGGCTATGTGTATCTCTTGGATGTCACCGCCAAGCGCCTCGGGCCGGTGATGCAGGGCTCCAAGTGCATCGCCCTGGCCCCGCCGTTTCTGAAGCACGGTGAGTTCTAAACCGCTCTGCGGCGCTGCCGGCGTGACGAAGGGCGTGGACGGCTTGACCGGCGATCAGAGCAACTGGCTGAGGAAGGTCCGGGCCGGCACCACGATGGGGCGGTTCGCTTGAAAACAATCGGCGGGCTCGAAGGGAAGGTTCAGGACCACCTGAAACGCGTGCGGCGCCTGGGTCTGGGCCTGGAAAAGGGCCAACGCGGGAGAGAGGCTGGTATCGCTCAACTTGACCTCGACCAGGAACCAAGGCCGGCGGTCACGCACGATCAGGAAATCCACCTCGCGCTTCTGCTTGTCACGGAGATAGCGGAGTTCGAAGTCACCCAAGCCGAGATCGCTCCACCCTTGCACCGCCTTGAGCAGGTGACAGGCCACCAGGGTCTCGGCACGGCTGCCCTCATCGGCCAAGCCGCTCCAATCGGTCCGAAACCATTTGGGTTCCTTGCGCAGGGCCTTGCTGACGTTTCGGAACCAGGGGCGGACCAGGAAGCCGAAGTGCATGCGGGCCAGCAGGTCCACCCAGCGTTTCACGGTATCCACCGCCACTTGGAGTTCCTGCGCCAGATGGGCGTAGACCAAGGGGTGGCCGCTTCGTTCATCCAGGAGTTGCATGAGCGTCTCCAACGCGCCGAGGTTGGAGACCTGCGCGACCTCCCGCAGATCCTCGCGCGCAAGCTGTTCCTGCCGCAGCGAGCGCCACCGGCGCGAAAACCGGCTGTCCCGTTGCCAGAAGGGCTCGGGGAACCCTCCATGCTCCCAGAGCGCGTCCCAATCCGCCGTGGACACCTCGCGGGCCGGACGAAGCTCGTGGTCGGGCAGGCTGGTGTGCAGGCACTCCGCCACACTCCACGGGTGCATCCGGTAGAGGAAATAGCGCCCCATCAGGCTGTCGCCGCCGCGCCGGAACACGTCGAGTCGCGAGCTGCCCGTGACCAGCAGGCGAACCTGGCCGCCATAGGTATCGAAGAAGCCTTTGAGCAGGCGCTTCCATTGGGTGTGCTTGTGAATCTCATCCAGCACCGCCACCGGTGGAGTGGCCCGCAGACGGTCCAGCCCCAGCGCGCTGGCCAGAGCGCCCGGTCCCTGCAGGAGCTGGCGTCGGTCGTCCAGGTTGTCCCAGTTCAGGTAAGCTCCCCCCAGCGAACGGCACACGGTGGTCTTGCCCACCTGGCGCGGTCCGGCCACCAAGGCCATCTGGCGGTACTTCCCGAGGTGCTCCTCGATCATGGCGCGATACACACGAGGGTGCTCGATCATGTGGACCATTATCGTGCCGATCGTAAAATAGTCCAGACCGTTTTACGATTGGCACGAAAACGGTCCCGAGGGTCAAACCCCAGGCCAGCGTCGGGTTGGTCCTTCGGCCGGTACGGGAATCCAGTGCGGTGAGAAGGTTGCGCCAGCCATGCCGCTCTTTCAGCACGGGTAGTCCTGATGAGCTTGGTGCAATGGTCTCTGAAGCGGCTCCGCCCCTAGGCCACCCAAGTTCCAATCGGTTCGAATTCAACCCCTGAGCAGCCAATGTCGAGACACGCGGCCTTGAAGGCTTCTGACACCACGATGTAGGAGCTGTGTTCCCGCAACCGGACGAGGTGTGCCGCTTCAGGCCAGGCCGCACAGCGCAGACGTGCATCTCCACAGAGAATCGACCTGATGCTCTTCTTGCGGTACTGGCCACAGTGTCCACATCGCCGCACCGTCAATGCCTCGCGAGTGGCGTCGTCCAACAGGCTCTTGGGAACACTCAACGGGGTAACGTACCCCGAGCCTTCCCCCTCGTTGCCGCTTGGATACGTTTCCCCATATCGCAATTCCACTCCGCGAGCGACGAGGTTGGAAACAGCCGAGCGCTTTATGAAGGGCGTCCAGGGAGTCGCCCAAGCGAAATCCGTTGTGGCGGCACACTTGGAGAGTGAGAGGCGTCCGACGGCTGCACCCGGCACGACCTCCATGGGAATCCCCGCGGCGCGGCTCAGTGCTTCGGCGTACTCGATAAACTCCGGCACCGTGAGTTTCGCTGTGCGTCCTTCAAACGAGCAGGTCATCGACGCAGGTAAATCCATCGGATACTCGACATACGGATCGCTGTACACGGTCTGACAGTGATCGCAGAAAAGATCGGGGACCCAGTACTTCCACGCGCCGTCAATCCCGAACGAACTGGGGTTTTCGGTCGCTTTCAGGACGTAAGCTGGCAAGCCACTGGGTGGTTCGTTCATGTCCGGATTGCCGCCAGTCACTTCCCCTCCGCCAGGCACCAGAGGTGCCGTTCGGTGCGGAGGAAGAGGGCGTTGTGGGCGGCGGCGAGGGAGGCGTTCATGGCCGCGCCGCCGACGCTGTTGGTGGCGAGGCATCCGAAGCGCGGGCCGGCGCGCAGCACAAAGACGTCCGCGTTCTGGTTGGGAATGTAGAGGCGGTCGCCCGCCAGGAGGGGCGAGGACCAGGAGGCGTTGTTGGCACCGGTGCCGGTGAGGCGTTCGTCCCAGAGGGTGCGGCCGGTCTGGAGGTCGAGGCACTGGGCGAAGCCCATCATGGTGACTTGGTAAATGCGGCCGTCGGCGATGATACCGGTCCCAATGCAGCCCTTGCTGCCGCCGGGCACGAGGTGCCAGAGGCGGTGGGTGGCGGTGACATCGCCGCGTCCGCCCGGGCGCACCACCAGGGCGGAGTTCTTGAGCCCGCTGCCAAACGCCGCGACCAGGCCATCGCCGGCAAACGGGGAACTGTAAGCGCCGGTGTTGGGGCCGTCGCAGCTCCAGAGCGGTTCGCCGGTTTCGAGCGCAAAGGCGCGCACGCGCAATGGCAGCGTGAGCACCACCTCCTTGTGACCGCCGGCCTTCACCACCAAGGGGGTGGCGCAGGAACCGGTAACCTCGGGAATGCCCGGAGAACCCAAGCGCTTCCAGTCGCTCAGATTGCCCCCGAGGTCCTCCCACTTCATGTCGGCGGGCACGGGCGGCAGGTCGGCTTGCCAGACCGTCTGACCGGTGCGGACATCGAGGGCGATCAGGAAGCTGCGCTCGCCCGGCCCGAAGTTGAGGAGGCAGAGGTTGCCGTGGAGTACCGGGGAGGAGGCGTAGCCCCAACCGTGGGTCTGGCGGCCAAGGTCGCGGTGCCAGAGTTCCCGGCCGTCGAGGTCGTAGCAGAAGACCCCGGCCGAGCCGAACCAGGCCACGACGCGTTTACCGTCGGTGACCGGTGAGGGGGTGCAGGGCGGGTTGGCGTCGCCGCCGGCCTCGGGCTCGGACCACTTGGTGCCCGACTGCCAGAGCAGGCGGCCATCGCGGCGATCGAAGCACATCACCGTGCGGCGCTGTTCTTTTTGGACGGCCTGGGTAAGCAAGACCCGTTTGCCCGACACGATGGGCGTGGAGTTGCCCTTCTCCGGCAGGCTGACCTGCCAGCGCACATTCTGGTTGGTGCTCCAATGCAAGGGCAGGTGTTTCTCCGTGGAAATGCCGTTGGCAGCGGGACCGCGCCAGGCGGGCCAATCGGCGGCGGTGACCGAAGCCAGCGAGGCCGCCAGCGCCAGGCTGGCGGAAAGGGTCAAGCCAAGGGGCGTCCGGCGGTGGAAGGAGGTCGATTTCATCATGGTTTTGCGCGTGGAACCCGGTCTTGAGTTGGGACTGTAGCCGGAAGTGCGTCTCTCCGGCAAGCGAGACACATGCGCGATGACACACAGGCGCCTGCCGCGCGAAGAAGCGGGCACAAGGCCCTTGAGCCGGGTGGGAGCGTTGGCTATGGTGAGGCCGTGAGTTCAGCAAGGTATGTCGTGGCGGGTTCGGTGGTGGCGGTGGCGGCGTTGGTGGTGCTGCTGCGCTGGCAGCCGGGCGAACCGCCCAAGCCTGCGGCCGCCAAGCCGCTGGTGGTGTATTGCGCGGCGGGGCTCAAGCCACCGGTGGAGGCCGCGGCGCACGCCTACGAAAAGGAATGCGGGCGGGCGGTCCAACTGCAGTATGGCGGCTCGGGCACCCTGTTGAGCAACCTGCGGGTGGCCCCGCAGGGGGACCTGTTTGTGGTGGCCGACGAGAGTTACATCGACCTGGCGCGGTCGAACCGGCTGGTCGCCGAAACCCTGCCGGTGGCGCAGTTGCAGTTGGTGGTGGCGGTCAAGCAGGGCAATCCGAAGAAGATCCACGCGCTGGCCGACCTGTTGCGGGAGGATGTGAGCGTGTCGCTGGGCAATCCTGAGGCCGCCGCCGTGGGCAAGTTGACCAAGGAAATCCTGCAGAAATCGGGGGATTGGCCGGTCTTCGAGAAGCACGTGAAGGTGTTCAAGCCCACCCTTAACGACGCCGCCAACGATGTGAAGCTGGGCGCGGTGGATGCCACGCTGGTCTGGGACGGCACCCTCGGCACCTACCCCGACCTGGAGGCGGTGTCCTTCGCCCCGTTCGACCAGGGCCGGCAGCGGGTGACGCTGGGGGTCCTCACCGCCAGCGCGCAGCCCACGGCGGCGCTTCACTTTGCACGGTATCTGGCGGCGCGCGACCGGGGCCAGGTGGAGTTCCAGCGCGCCGGCTACCGGGTGGCGGAAGGGGATGTCTGGGCCGACCGTCCCGAGGTGCTGTTGTACAGCGGAGGAGTGAACCGCCTGGCGGTGGAGGAGACGCTGAACCGCTTCGAGCAACGCGAGGGGGTGCGGCTCACGCGGGTCTACAACGGTTGCGGCATCCTGGTGTCGCAGATGAAGGCGGGGCAGCGGCCGGATGCCTACCTGGCCTGCGATGTGAGTTTCATGACTCCGGTGGAAGACCTCTTCGGGGCCTCGGTGGAGATCTCGGAAACGGACATCGTGGTCCTGACCGCCAAGGGCAATCCCAGGCAGCTCCGGCGCCTGGCGGACCTGGGCGGCGCCGGCTTGCGGGTGGGGGTGGCCAACGCGCAGCAAAGCACCCTGGGGGATTTGACCGCCAGGTTGCTGCGGGGGGAAGGTTGCTTTGACGCCGTGATGGCCAACGTGAAGACCCAGACGCCCACCGCCGATCTGTTGGTGAACCAGATGCGCACCGGCGCGCTGGATGCCGTGGTGGTCTACGCGGCGAACACCAGCCAGGTGCGCGACACGCTCGAGGTCGTGCCGCTGGCCCAGGCCGGGGCCAAGGCGGTGCAACCCTACGCCGTGGGTCGGAATTCCGGGAACCGGCAACTGATGTCGCGGCTGCGGGCCGCCATTGAGTCGGAGACTTCGCGTCAGCGGTATGAGGAACTGGGATTCCGCTGGCGCGCCCAACCCACCCCGCCGTGAGTCCGATCACGTCGCCTGCCATGCCGGGGGAGGCGCGCGTGGGCGCGTCGGACCGGTGGTTCTACGTATGCCTGGCGCTGCTGGGGGGGGTGTACGGCGTGCTCATTCTGGCGTTGCTGGTGGCGGACGCGTCGTTTGCCACCCCCTCCTCGTTACTCCGGGCCCTGGGAAGCCGCGAGATCCGCTACGCGATCAAGCTGAGCCTGGTTTCCTGCACCATCACCACCATTCTCTCGCTCTGGGTGGCCGTGGCGATCGGTTACCTGATGGCGCGCACCCGGTTTCCGGGCAAGGCCCTCCTCGACGCGCTGATCGACATTCCCATCGTCCTGCCGCCGCTGGTGATCGGTTTGAGCCTGCTCATCCTGTTCCAGACGCCCGTGGGCAAGGCCATCGAGCGGGTGGTGCCGTTTACCTACGCGATTCCGGGGGTGATCCTCGCGCAGTTCACCGTGGCCTGCGCCTTTGCGGTGCGGACCATGTGCGTCACGTTCGAGCAGATCAACCCGCGCACGGAACAGGTGGCGTTGACGCTCGGATGCCGGCGCAGCCAGGCCTTCTGGCTGGTGGTCCTGCCGCAGGCACGGCGCGGCCTGCTCACCGCCGCCACCCTGGCCTGGGCGCGGGCGCTGGGGGAGTTTGGGCCCATCCTGGTCTTCTCGGGCGCCACCCGGATGCGGACGGAAGTGATGCCGACCACCGTGTTCCTGGAGTTGAGCGTGGGCAACATCGAAGCGGCGGTGGCGGTGTCGCTGCTGATGGTGGTTTCCGCCGTATCGGTGCTGTTGATCATCCGGTGCTTCGGTTCCAGCGCCGCCGTCGCCCAGGCCTTCCGCCCATGATCCGCGTCGAACAACTCAGCGTGCAGGCCGGGGCGTTTGCCCTGCGCAACCTCTCGTTCGAGGTCCGCACGGGGGAACACGCGTTTCTCATGGGCAAGACCGGCACGGGCAAGACCACGCTGGTGGAGGCGTTGTGCGGGTTGCGCCGTTGCGAGGGAGGTTCGATCCGCCTCATGGACCGTGAGGTTGCCACCTGGCCCCCGGCGCAACGGGGGATCGGCCTGGTGCCCCAGGACGCGGCGCTTTTCCCCCACCTCACCGTCCGAGCGCATCTGGCGTTCGCGCTGGAGATCCGCGGCTGGCCGACGGACCGGATCGAGGCGCGGGTCAAGGAACTGGCCGGAGGGCTCAATTTGGTGCCGCTGCTCGACCGCCGGCCGCAAGGGCTGAGCGGCGGCGAGGCCCAGCGGGTGGCGCTGGGGCGCGCGCTCTCGTTTCATCCCGGCGTGCTCTGCCTGGATGAACCGCACAGCGCGCTGGACGACGAGACCCGCGCGGAGATGGGCGAACTGTTGCGGCGGGTGCGCCAGGAAACCAATGTGACCATCCTGCACATCACCCACAACCGCTCCGAAGCGGAGCGGTTGGCGGACCGCGTTTTCTGGTTGCGCGACGGCGCCATCAGGGAAGAGTAGATGGCGATGCGTGCATCCGGACCAGCGTTTGGGTGGGGGCGACCGGCAGGCCGCACCGCCGCCGGGGCTCTGCGCCTCGGCATTATGGCGGTGGCCCTGGCGGCTTGCGCCTCGGCGCTGGCCTGCCGCTACAACCTGCGGGATTTGGCGTTCGCCGACCTGGAGCCCCAGCCTTACCGGCTGTTCCTCTTCATTGACAATCACACCCCGGCGGACCTCGCCGCAGCGGCGGAACGCGAAGCCAACGTGCGCTTTCGCGACGCCAACGTGCAGTGCAAGACCGTCAACCTGGAGGCCAATCCGCCCGGCGGCGCGCGCGCGTTGGTGGCGGCGCACAGCTTGACGACCTTTCCTGCGCTGGTGCTGGTTTCCCCCGACCAGCGGTCCCTGGCGCTGACCAACGAGGGCCAACCCACGCCGCAAAGCCTGGCCGGCAGGTTGGAGGCGGTCGTGGCGTCTCCGTTGCGCGCCAAGTTGCAGGCGTGTTTGGTGGAAGCTTACGCGGCCGTGCTGCTGGTGGAAGGCCCGGACCCAACCCGGAATCAGGAGGTGCGCGAAGCAGCCGCAGCCGCCGTGCGCCAGGTGCAGGACATCATGGCCCGCCTGCCCAAGGCCATCAAAGGCCGGCCGGAGATCGAAACCCTGACGCCCGCCCAGGCCCGGGCTGAGCGCGTGGCACTCTGGAGCCTCGGCGTGGACGAAAACGACCTCACGGAACCGCTCGCCGTGGTGCTTCACGGGCGCGGCAAGCGCATCGGGCCGGTGCTGCGCGGCAAGGATCTCCGCCATGCCACCCTGTACCACGTGCTGAGCGTGGTGGGCCAGGATTGCGAGTGCTATCTGGACCGTTCCTGGATGCGCGGCCCCTCCCTCCCCCAGCGCTGGGATGCCGCGCAGCAGAAGCTTGCCGTTGACCAGTTGGGTTTCGACGCCGAGAATCCCCTCGTGAAAGCGGAGATGAATGCCATCCTCGCCCGCGGGCCGAATCCGAACGCCAAGCCGGTCGGTCTCATCGGCGGCACGGACGCCGAACTCATGGGGTACCAGGAGGTCAGCCTCGATCCTGCTCCCGCTGAACCTCCGCCCGCTTCCACCAACCTCCCGGCGCTGCCCCCACCGCTGGCCCCATCCACCAACGCGATCGCCGCTGCCAAGAGCGACGCCGGCTCGGCGACGGGCGTCTCCTGGAGTCTTGCCGCGCTGGCGGTGCTGGCGCTGGGCGGAGGGCTCGGCGTCTGGCTGATGCGCGGGAGGGACCTGCCATGAGCGTGCTCCGACTCATTCTCCAGGAACTCTGGCACCGGCGGGTCAACGCTCTCCTGAGCCTGGCGGGGGCAACCGTGACGGTCGGCCTGCTGGTGGCCTTTCACGTTTTGGCCCAGGCCTCGCAGCGCGAAACGGTGCGGGTGACCCGCGACATGGGTTTCAATGTGCGCATCATCCCGCGCGAAACCGACCTCGACCGCTTTTGGACGGATGGCTACGCCGACCAAACGATGCCCGAGGAAGCCGTGCGCCGGCTTGCCTCGTATCAGAACGTCTTCTTTGCCTACAACCACCTGGTTGCGACCCTGCAACAGCCCTTCGAGTTGCAGGGCCGGCGGGTTCTGCTCACCGGGCTGGCCCCAACCGTCACCGCGCCGGAACAACGCAAACAACCGATGGGCTACCGGATCGAACCCGGCACGGTGATCGTGGGCGCGCAAGTGGCCCAGCGGCTGGGGCTGAAGAAGGGAGACACCCTGAAACTCGGGGAGAGCAGTCTCAAGGTCGACCGCTGCCTGGTCGAGGCTGGGACCGCGGAGGACGTGACGGTCTACGGTGCGCTGGCCGATGTGCAGCGGGTCTTGAAGCTGCCGGGGCGGATCAATGAGATCAAAGCCATCGACTGCCTCTGCCTGACCGCCGCGGAGGACCCGCTGCGCGTGCTGCGGACGGAGTTGGAAAAGGCGCTGCCGGAGGCCAGGGTAATCCAGTTGCGCGCCCTGGCGGATGCACGCGCCAAACAACGGCAGACCAGCACGCGGTACTTCAACGTGGTGACTCCCATGCTGTTGGTGGCCTGTGCCGCCTGGATAGGCTTGCTGGCGGTACAGAACGTGCGCGAGCGCCGCGTGGAAATCGGCCTGCTCCGTGCGCTGGGGCATACTTCCACGCGGATCGCCGGGCTTTTTCTCGGCAAGGCCGCCCTGATCGGATTATTGAGCGCAGCGGCGGGTTACGGAGCGGGCCTGGCCCTGGCGCTGCAAGTCGGCCCGCAAGTCTTCCCGGTGACGGCGGGTGCCATCAAGCCGGAACTCGCCCCGCTGTGGCAGGCGCTGGTGGCCGCCCCGGCCTTCACGGCCCTGGCCAGCTTCATCCCCACCATGCTGGCCGTCACGCTGGACCCGGCGGTGGCACTCAGGGAGGACTAAGCATGGTGCGTTGCGAAGAACTGCGGAAGCTCTACTACCCCCCCCAGGGCGAGGTGCGCAGCCTGGACGGCGTGTCCCTCGCGATCCGGCGCGGAGAGTTCGTCTGTCTGCGCGGCCCCAGCGGCTGCGGCAAGACCACCCTGCTGCTCACCCTGGGCGGGATGCTGCGACCGACCTCCGGCAAGCTCCGGGTGGCGGATCGCGAGCTCTACGCGCTGTCCTCCGCGGAGCGGGCGCGTTTCCGGGCGGAACAGATCGGCTTCGTCTTTCAGATGTTCCACCTGGTGCCGTACCTGAGTCTGCTGGACAACGTCCTGCTGGCGGCCCGGCCCGGGACCGCGCGCGAAGCAGGCAAGCGTGGCGGTGAATTGCTGGAGCAACTCGGACTCGCCGCCCATGCCGGGCGCACCCCCGCCGAACTCAGCGCCGGCGAGCGTCAGCGCGCCGCCGTGGCCCGCGCCTTGCTTAATCGCCCGCAACTCATCCTCGCGGACGAACCCACCGGCAATCTCGACCCCGCCAACGCCCGCGAGGTGTTCCAGCACCTGAAGGCCTTCCAGCAGGCGGGCGGCACGGTGATCGTGGTGACGCACGGCGCGTCTGCCGAGCCCTTCGCCGACCGGACCATCGAGATGAGCGCCGGTAAACTGCTCACCGCCGCCGTCTAAGTTCGACTCCCCGAGGCGTCAGGCCATGGACGCCCACCCGGACGGCAAGGCTGGTTACCTCATCGCTTGCCCGGAAGCTCGTGAGCCTCCCACTGGGAAGGGCTGGCGGTCCGCGTTCTCAGAGTTCAACGCGTGGCTGAGGTCTCCGTTTCGCGTTGCAGCCGGCGGCGGAGATAATCCAGGAGCGTGGTGGCAAGTTGCGGCTGGCCGGTCTCGGAAGTCTGGCGCGCCGTGAACGACTTCGCCTCGCCGGGCCGGCCCGGGATGCGCAGCCAGGTGTCATAGGCCAACCCGCCCCGCTCCTGTGGCCGGAGGTCGCCCACTACCAGCGTCCAGGCATTCGTGTCTTGGCGGGCGGCGGCCTGCGCGAGGGGGTCCAGCAGCGACGTAGCCGCAGGCGTCGCGTCGGCCGCGCACCCCAACTGCCGCGCCGCCTGCGCCTCCGAAGCAGCCATCCATGCGCCCGCGAGGATGCGGTCGTCCATGCCCGTGTGGTGCAGGCTCGCCGCCATGTCCCCGCCCGAGCCAATCTCCACCAGCAACAGCTTCTGCCCGCGCGCGGCCAACTGGTTCGCCACCACCTGTTCCAAGGTGACCGCGTCCTCCGCGTAGTAGTATTCACCCAGACACTGGCGGATGTCCTGGGCGAGTTGCCGCAGGGCGGCGCGATCCTGCGGGCGGTCCTCCGGCAGGGTGAAGGTGAAATCGACACGCGAGCCCTCGAAGCCCGAGCCCACCAGCACTCCGGGCGGCAGGGTTACTTTCTCCCGCATGGTAGCATCGAGTTGGGATTGGCCAGCGCCGACAAACCGCAGCGTGATCGAGGCGCCGGGTGGTCGCGTGCCCAGCTTCTGCTGGAGATACGGGATGAGCTGCTCGCGGACCATCGGCTGGAGTTCGCGCGGGGGACCGGGCAGGGCCACAATCAGGCTCGTGGGCGTGTCGAAGACCAATCCCACCGCCGTGCCGTGGAGGTTGCGCAGGTAACCGCCTTGAGCGGGGATCAGCGCCTGACGCTGGAGGTTGGTGCGGAGCAGGGCGTTGGTGTCGCCGTAGCGCTGCCGAAGACCCGCCACGACCTCCGGGTCCTCCTTGAGAGCGATGCCCGTGACTTCGGCCAGAGCCTCGCGAGTGACGTCGTTGAGCGTCGGCCCCAAACCACCGGTGACCAGCACCAGCCGGGCGTGATTGGTGGCGTAGCGCAGAGCCGCCTGAATGGCGGTCGTGTCGTCATCCACCACCATGGAGCCTACGCAACGGCAGCCCATGGGCAGAAACGTGCGGGTCAGGAAGAGGGTGTGCCCGTCGGCGTAGGCGCCGCGCAGGAGTTCCTCGCCCGTGACAATGATGAGGTAATCGGTCTTGGCCGGGGAACCGGCGGGAAGAGCCGTTTCCGCGCCGCCCCAGGCCGTCTTTGAAGCCAGCAGCAGCGCCAAGGCCACCCCGCGCCACACATTCGATGCCATACGGCAGGCATCCTCGCATCAAGCGGTCGGAACGGCAAGCCACCGGCCTTCAGCGGCGCCAGAAGCTCTTGACCAGGGACTTGGCGGCAGCGGCGGGGAAGGAGGGCTGGCGATAGTGCCCCACCAGGAACTCACTGCGGGCCGCCGTCAGGGCCATGATGAACTCGTCGTAGCTCTGGAAGCGGTCCTGCGGGTCCTTCGCCATGGCCCGGACCAAGGCGTCGCTGGTGGGTTGGGTGATTTCCGGAACCACCCGGTTGGGGGGCGTGAGGGCCACATGCACATGGGCGGAAACCACTTCCTCGACGGTGGGGGCCTCGAACGGGACGTGCCGCGTAATGGCGTGGTAAAGCGTCCCCGCCAGGCTGTACATGTCCGAAAGAAAGCTCTCCCCTTCGCGCTTCACCTTCTCGGGAGCGATGTAGTACGGCGTGCCCCAAACCGTGCCGTCGCCGTCGGTGTTGGCGTCGGTGCGTTGCGCCAGGCCGAAATCGACCAGTTTGGGTTCGCCGTCGGCATTGTAGAGGATGTTGGCCGGCTTGATGTCGCGGTGCAGCAGGTTGTGCTTGAGCGCGGTATCCAAGGCGGAAGCGACCTTGATGCCGGCGTCCAGCACGTCCAACTCCGGCACGGCGCCCTGCTCCAAGCGGCCATCCAGACTGCCGCAATCCGCCAGCTCCATCGCCAGGTAGAGCTGCCCTTCGAAATCGTCGAAGGTGTAAATGTGAATGATGTTGGTGTGGTTGAGCTGGGCGCAGGCGCGCGCCTCCCGGTAAAAAGCCCCGGTGGCCTGTTGGTCCTCGGTCAACTCCCTCTTCATCAGCTTGACGGCCACCTCGCGCTCGAGCATGACGTCAAAGGCGCGATAGACCGTGCCCATTCCTCCAGCCCCCACCACGGCCCGCAACTCGAACTGGCGCAGCCGCATGGGGATCATCACCACCGCCCCACACTTCGAGCAACTCTTGTTGCTCAGCGGCGGCAGATCCGGATCGACAAACAGTTTCGCCCCGCACCCCGGACAGGGGATCATCTGCAAATGTTTGCGTGTGCCTGGCGTTTCAAAAGCCACACCCTAAGTTTAAGCAATTTTCGTTCCCGCCGCAAGCCTGCAAACACGCTGGCGCGAGCCCCCGGGGCGTCCCGCAGACTAGCGCAGACGACGGAGGCGAAGGGCCATGTCGGTGGCGAAGGCGGGGCTGCGCAGACGGCGGAGGCCCTCCTGATGGATGATGGTTTCTCTCAATTCAACGGAGCCACTGGCCGGATCGATCCACTCGACCTGGTAGTTGCCCGGCGGCAGAGCCAGCTCAACCTCGCTGGCGCCGGTGCCGGTGAAGTAAACCGCGTAGTGCCGCCCCGGTTCCGAGAGCGCGCGCCAGGTGCAACCGGGGCTGCGGTGCACCACGGTGTGGTCCGGAACCATGCGGAGAAACGGAATCGACTCCATGAAAACCCGCAGTTGGCGCAATTGGCGACGGAGCGCCGGGCTGCCGCCCCCGGGGCCGTTGGGGGCGGTGTCGCCGCCCCCCTCGTGCCCCACGGTGAAGGAGTAGTCGAGATGGTTGAAGGCCGCGCCACCGGCGAGGAGGAAGTTCCAGGCCTGTTGGCGGTAGTCCTCGTCGCGGCCGCCCAGGAAGCCGGTTTCGTCATAGGCCAGCGGCAGGTCCAGCCCCAGGTTCCACGCGGCGGCCTCGGGATACGCGTAATGGAAGTTCACGAGGGAAACACCCTTGGCCAGACTCGCGGGGCGGACCGGGTGGCGGAAGTTGCAGTAGTTCTGGGCGATGAGATGGCGCTGGGGCAGGCGGGCCTCCTCGCTCGTGATCCAGGCGGCGACCCGCGCCTGCCAGCGCAGAGACGCGGCATCGGCCAAATCGACCGAATTGGGGAACTGATCTCGTGCCGGGGCCTTGAGGTAGGGATTGACCACGCCCCCCAACACCGTGCGATCCGACCAGGGCTCGTTTTGGATCTCGAAGAGGACGTTGTCGCAAGGGTTGAGTTCCTGCACCAGCTTGCGCACGAGCTTCTCCTGCCAGGCCAGGAGGGTGCCGTTGTCCGCGGTGCAGAGCTTGCGCCAGTCAGCCAGCGCGGTGCGGTTGACATTGTTGGTGGGGTTGAACGGGCTGACGCTCCATTGCTCGTCCGTGTAGGTGGACGAGAACAGGGTCACCTCAACCAGGATGCCACGCGCGCCGGCGAGCGATACGAAATCGCGCAACCGCTCGAAGTAGCGGGCGTCCCAGCGGGCCAGGTCGAACCGGTTGCCGCCGCCGGCGTAGCCGGGCTCGTCGCTGCGCGCCCACGGCGCGAGGAACCGGCCCTCGGCCGGGGCCAGGGTGTTGCGGGCAATGCCAAAAGCCCCCGGCTTTTCGACATAAGTACCGGTGAACACGCGCGTGTAGTTCATGCCGTCATCGGCCAGGGCTTCGAGGTAGCGACGGTAGTCGAGGTCAGGATTGAGCACGGCACCGTAGTGTTCCCCGGAGGAGACGACCACCACGGGCCGGCCACGCCATCGGAGATAATGGGGATTCCGGGGATCGAGGGACACCGGTTGGCTGGCGGCGGCCAAGGCCGTCCAGGCAAGGCACAGGCTCAACGCGGCCTGCAGGCACCGCCTGCCAGCCAGGGAAGCCATTCGATGGTGAGCGGTCATGAGGGCCGATCCTACCGCCCGCCGGGCCGGGAGGCGAACCTTTCTTGGGCGGCGGGCCGGCAACCGGGCGGGCTCCCGGCCGGGAGTGGACCCGAGCCGGGAGCCCGCAGAAACAAAACGGCTGGCAGTGGTGCGGGCTCGCTCTTCCCACAACCTGCCAGCCGTCTTTCGCCCATCCGCTATTCGAGGTCGCGGAAGGCCGGCTCTCCCCCTCCGCGGATGCGTTCCGAGCCGGTGGACGGCGCCAGCGACAACCGCTCGCCGCTGTTCCGAACGACGGCGGTTGACGGGACCGTTCTTTTCCGTACCGGGCCGTTCCCAGGCGCAACCGGGGTTCCGCTCAGGCCCGGTTTCGATTGGGTGTCAGCCGTATTCACGGATGGCGAAATGGTATGGCGGCGACCGCCGATCAGGCGGGAGAGATCCTCGACCGCCTCGCGCAGGGCATCGGCCTGGCTGTTGAGCTCCTCGGCGGCGCTGGCCGTCTCCTCGGCGGTGGCGGCGTTGGCCTGGGTGACCTTGTCGGTCTCCTGCACCGCCTGATTGAGCTGCTGGATGCCGGCGCTTTGCTCGTCGGCAGCGGTAGTGACCTTGGCCATGAGGGAGTCCATCTCCCGGACCTGCGTGACGATGTGTTCGAGGCCCTCGGCAACCCGGGCGCTGATCTGCACGCCGCGGCCGCTGCGCGCGATGGAGTCTTCGATGCGGGCAGCGGTCTCCCGGGCGGCCTGGGCGCTGCGCTGGGCGAGGTTGCGCACCTCGTCGGCCACCACGGCAAAGCCCATGCCGGCCTCGCCGGCCCGGGCGGCTTCGACGGCCGCGTTGAGGGCGAGGATGTTGGTTTGGAAAGCGATTTCGTCGATGGTCTTGATGATCTTGGCGATATCGTCGCTGGAGGTGCGAATTTCGCTCATGGCGCGGTTCATCTCGCCCATGTCCTGAGCGCTGGCATCAACAGATTGACGGGCGTGCCCGGCCAGTTCCTTGCCCTCCCGGGCGTGGGTCGAGCTGCGCTGGGCGTTGGCCGACATTTCCTCGAGCGAGGCGCCGGTTTGTTCGAGCGCGGCGGCCTGCTGGCTGGCGCCGCTGGCCAGGGAGTTGCTGGCCTCCGAAACGTGCCCGGCGGAAGCGGCCAAATGCCCCGAGGCGGCGGAGAGGCGGTCGATCACGCCCTGCACCGGTTTGACCACGGAGCGCGCCACGTAGATGGCAATGAAAGCCACCATGAAGAGCAGGGCCAGGCCGATCCAAGCGGAGGTCTTGAGCGCCTCGGAACGGGCCTGCGCGTAAGGTCCCGCCAACGGCACGTAGGCGTTAAGCGAGCCCAGCACCACCGGGCTGCCCACCGGTTGGCCGTGGCATTCGGCGCAGCCCGCATGGACGCTCGCCGGCAGCGGGACCGCCACGCGGTAGTAGCCGTCCTCGACGGTCTCGACCATGGGTTTGCCCTCGACGACCGCGCGCAGGGCGCTTTCCTCGAAAGGGAGGCGGATGGCGGTGGCGCCCTTTTGTCCAAACGGGGCCACCTTGGTGAGGCCCGCATCGCCAATCAGCCGCACGCGGGGAGCATTGCTGCCAAAATCGTGAATCACCGCCTCGTCCACCGCGAAGATGGTGCGGTTCCAGTCGGTTTTAACCTCCTCCTGGCGGTCTTTGTTCGCAGGCAGGTTGTAGGCCTCGTGGAACTTGATCGTCGACACCATGAACATCTGGGCGGAGCGCTGGACCATCTCCATCCCCTGCTGCTTACCCTGCTGCAACGCCCGCTGACGACCCACTTGATTGACATAGATGGCCGAACCCGCGGCCACCACCAGGGCGGCGATCCCCAGGATCAATGCCAACCGTCGATTGACTGCCATTTTCGCATTCATGTCTCTTAATCCCATGGCTTTGTGCAAGCCTGCCCGGGCGCGCTTGGCGGGAAGGCGGCCCGGAGGGGCGGCGCTCCCCGTCTCCGGATCGATCCTGCAGCGGCGAGTCGAAGGCCTGCGGAAGGGCACGATCACGGAGCGTCATCTTGCCAATCTGAACACTTCTAGGTTCCTTATCGGAAGCCGGTGAAAAGAGTTGAGCAGAATTCGTCACCACCATCCGCCCACTGTCATTACGCACGGTAATCGTAGTCACACGACCATCGGGCGGAACCGGGGACGGGCGAGGCACGGACGCCGGGTCTGGCAGGGAGCTTGCCGAGACCGGAGGGAGAGGGCATGCTCGGCGTTGAGGCCAGCCACCCTGGCACCCACGCGGCGGGTTCAACGCGTGAACCTCTCCGGCTCGACCCCATCGGCACAATGAAAACGAATGCGATACGCGCGAACCCGGCGGTCCTGCGCCGCCGCATCACCGCGCTGCTCTGGCTATTCATCGCGGGTCTGGCACTCAGCGGGGCTACGGCCATCCCACTTGAGACGGAGGTGCGGCTGCTCTCGGCCTGGGTGCCCGGCGATTCCGGATTCGGCCGGTGGGTGCTCACGGTTCGGGACGCTCTCATCGAAACCAACCACCGCTATCCGTTCCTGGCCTACGGAACCGACTGGCTGGCCTTCGGGCATTTCATGATCGCGCTGGTCTTCCTTGGACCGCTGCGGGCCCCGGTGCGGAACGTGTGGGTGATCGAGTTCGGCATGTGGGCATGCGGGTTGGTGATTCCGTTCGCCTTCGTCATGGGCGGCATCCGGGGCATCCCATGGGGCTGGCGTCTCATTGACTGCTCCTTCGGGGTGTTCGGCATCGTTCCCCTGTATTACTGCCGGCAATGGACTCGACAGCTCGCCGCGTGCTTGCCTCAGGCCGGCCGGGATGGCACACTGACTTGCAGTTGAAGTAATCATCACCCATGAAACGTTATCTTCCTGCCGGACTGCTGGCCGGCCTTGTGTTGGCCGGTTGCACCACCACCCCCTCCAACTCGGCCCTGCCCAACGGGGCACGCCTGGTGGGCGGCGGGGTGGACCTGAAGTACGAAGCTCCCGTCGACGGCACGGCCATCCTGATCGAACGGACTTCGGGCCGGGCCGTTGCCACTGAATCACTCTCCGAAGGCCGGAGTTTTGAGTTCGGCCCCCGCTACGCCAACTTCAACAGAGCCATGTTCGCTCTCTTCGGAGGCACGAACAGCTACGATCCCGGAGCGCCCATCGCGCTGCCAACGAACGCGTATTTCCAGCTCTACTTTGTCCCGGCCAAGGCCAAGAAGAGCTGAATCTGCTGTCGCCCGCGGGCCGCGCCGTCCGGGGATCGGTCCGCCCGGACGGCGGGCGTGAGTCGAGCGCCGCCGGGCCTTCCGTTCCGCCTTGCGGCAGGAGGCTTGGTTTCTATAATGCACCCATGCTCGACATGAAGTTGATTCGGGAGCAGCCGGGAATGGTGCGCGAACGGCTGGCCAGCCGCCAAGCGGGCGACGAGGCCCGGGTGGACGAACTGCTGGCGTTGGACGAAAAGCGCCGCAAGCTGCTCGGCGAGGTGGAGCAGTTGAAGTCCCAGCGCAACCGGGTCTCGAAGGAGATCGGCGCGCTCATGGCCCAAAAGAAGCCCGCCGAGGCCGACGCCCGCAAAGCGGAGACCCGCCAGATCGGCGACCGGATCAGCGCCTTGGACAAGGAAGTGGCCGAAACCGAGGCCGCGCGGGACGAACTCCTGCTGCGCCTGCCCAACCTGCCCCACCCGAGCGTGCCATTGGGCAAGGCCTCCGAGGACAACCCGGTGGTGCGCACCTTTGGCGAGCCGCTCACAGCGGCGTTTCCGCTCAAGGCCCACACGGAACTGTGCGAGAAGCTCAAGCTGGTCGATTTCGCCCGCGGAACCAAGCTCTCGGGCAGCGGCTTCCTGCTCTACACCGGCTGGGGCGCCCGGCTCGAACGGGCGTTGATCTCGTTCCTGCTCGACTTGCACGTGCATGAGCACGGGTATACGGAGGTTTCCCCGCCGTTCATTGTCAGCCGGGATTGCATGGTGGGCGTCGGGCAGTTTCCCAAATTTGTGGATCAGGCTTACGCGGTGCAGGAGGGTCTGGACCAGGGCACCATGGGCAAGTTCTACCTGCTGCCGACCGCCGAGGCGCCGGTGGCGAACATCCATCGGGAGGAGATTCTCAAGGAAAGCCAGTTGCCCATCCGCTACGCCGCGTACAGCCCCTGCTTCCGGGCCGAGGCGGGCGCCGCCGGCGTGGGCACGCGGGGGATGATCCGCGTCCACCAGTTCGACAAGGTCGAACTGATCAAGGTGGTGAAGCCCGACCAGGGCTACGCCGAGCTGGAGCAGTTGGTGGCCAACGCCGAAACCGTGCTGCAACGACTCGGCCTGCACTACCGGGTGATCGTTCTCTGCACGGGAGACATGGGTTTCGCGAGTGCCAAGACGTATGACATTGAGGTCTGGGCGCCCGGCCAGGGCCAGTTCCTCGAGGTTTCGAGCTGCTCGAATTGCGAGGATTTCCAAGCGCGCCGGATGAGCCTGCGCTTCAAGGCCGAGACCGGCGAGAACCGGCTGCCGCATATTCTGAATGGGAGCGGCACGGCATTGGCACGGCTCTTCGTGGCCTTGATCGAGACCTGGCAACAGGCCGACGGCTCGATCCTGATCCCCGAACCGCTGCGTCCGTACCTGCGGGCCGACCGCATCACCGCTCCCGCATGAGCATCCCCGGCGGCATGGCGGATCAACCCGGCTGCCCCAAGGAGGAACCGTGGCGGGACCACTGAAATTGCTCCTCGCCAGCGCCGAGGTCCATCCCTATTCGAAGACCGGGGGGTTGGCGGACATGGTTGCCGCGCTGGCCAAAGCGCTGGCCAAAGCGGGGCACCAGGTGGGCCTCGTCACGCCGCTGTACAAGGGCATCCGCCAGGCGCATCCCGGCCTCAGGCACTTCGATTGGCAACTGGACCTGCCCTTGGGCAACCGGCGGGTCCAAGCCCGGGTCTGGACCGCCAAGCCGCGGCCGGGCCTGACCCTCTACTTCATCGACCAGCCCGAGTTCTTCCAGCGGGATGGACTTTACACCGATGGCCGCGGGGAGTACCTCGACAACGCGGAGCGCTTCGTCTTTCTGGGGAAGTGCGTGGCCAATCTGGCGCGCTACCTGCCCTGGCAGCCGCAGTTGGTGCATGTGCATGACTGGCATGTCGGCGCGGTCCCCCTGCTCCTCCGGCATCAGGCGCGCCACGAGGGCTGGGCCAAACCTCCGGCCACCTGCCTGACGATTCACAACCTGGCTTACCAAGGCCAATACGCCAGCAGCCATTACTGGAGCACCAACGCCTCGTGGGAGTTTTTCCACACGGCCGGCGCGGAGTTCTACGGGGATTTCAACCTGCTCAAGGCGGCCATCGCGTTCTCCGACGGCATCACCACCGTCAGCCCGCGCTACGCCCGGGAGATCACCACCCCCGAATTCGGCTGCGGTCTGGACGGCATCCTGCGCGCCCGCCACAGCGTGCTGACCGGCATTCTCAACGGTGTCGATTACGACGAATGGCGCACCACGAAGAACGACTACCTGGTTAAGCCCTACTCGGCCAGGGACTTGCAGGGCAAGGCGGAGAACAAGCTGGCGCTGCAAAAGGAACTGGGGCTCAGGCCCTCCGCCAAGGTGCCGCTCTTCGGGTCCGTCACGCGGCTGGCGCATCAAAAGGGGCTCGACATCGCGCTACCCGCGCTGGAAACGCTGCTGGACCAGCCATTGCAGTTTGCCCTGCTCGGCTCGGGCAGCCGCGAGTACCAGGTGGCCTTCGAGTCCTTGGCCCGGCGCTATCCGGGACAGGTGGCGGTGCGCATCGGCTACGACGCGGGCCTGTCCCATCGGATCGAGGCGGGCAGCGATTTCTTCCTGATGCCCTCGCGCTTCGAGCCGTGCGGTTTGAACCAGATGTACAGCCTGCGTTATGGCACGCTCCCGATCGTGCGCGCGGTGGGCGGGCTCGACGACTCGGTAACCGACCTGCGCGACGACCCGCTCCGCGCCAACGGCATCAAGTTCCACGAGTACACGACCGGCGCGCTGGTGAAGGCCATGCGCAAGGCGCTGGCCCTCTACGAAGCGCCGGACCTCCTCAATCACATGCGCCGCAACGGCATGTTGATGGACTTTTCCTGGGAGCACACCGCCCGTGAATACGTGGCGGTGTACGAACGCATCCTCTTCGGGGCCTGAGGCCGGCGTCAGGCCTTGGGTCCGCTGAAAATGCGATCCGCCTCTTCGAGCGACTCCTTCGAGCCGATATCGAACCAGAGGCCGGGCACACGCCACGTGTAGACCGGGGTGCGGGGGTAGAGCCACTGGATCAGCCGGCCCGGCTGGTCGGGATTGTTGCCTTCCCGGATATACTGGTCGATCAGCGGCAGCACGGCCTGGGGATAGTAGTAGAGGGCGATGCCGGTGAGCGTGCTGGTGGGCTGCTTGGGCTTCTCCTCGAAGAAGGTGATGCGGCCGTCGCCGGCCACATTGATGGAGTTGTACTTCTTGATCAGTTCGAGGTTGCCCACGTCGTAGACCGCCAGCACCGGCGCCTGCTTTTCCCGGCAGAACCGGCCGAAGTCCCCTAGCGGTTGGCTGAAGAGATTGTCGCCCGCCACCACCAGCAGGTCGCCCTGCACCCGCTCGCGCTGGAGCACAAAATGGATGTCGCCGATGGCGCCGAGCTTGTTGGTGTCATCCGTGGAACCATCGTTGACGATGGTGAAGTCCAACGCGCACTTGCTGGCGCGGTAGCGGTCGGCCCATTGCTGGAAGTGGCCGGCGAACTTGGCGTTGGTCACCACATACACCCGCCGGATGCCCCCCATGGGCGTGAGATTGTCGAGGACGTGCTCGACCATGGGCTTGCCTGCCACCGGCAGGAGGGGCTTGGGTTGGTTCAGGGTCAGCGGATAGAGGCGCGTGGCATAGCCCGCAGCCAGAATGAGTACGTTCATGGGTTGCTCAACAAGGACCGGCAGGCCGCCGCCGGGGCCGGCCAGACCGCCTGGCCGGTGGAGTTGCCCGCATGCCGACCATTAGGCCGGGGGAAGCGGAAAAAGTCAAATCCAGGCCGCCGGCTCAATTCTCGAAAAGGTCGGGGGCGATCTGGCGGGAAAGCGCCT
Source organism: uncultured Verrucomicrobiota bacterium (assembly GCA_964472515.1). GTDB lineage: Bacteria > Verrucomicrobiota > Verrucomicrobiia > Limisphaerales > J093 > CAYYMW01. The sequence goes on from CAYYMW010000023.1 coordinate 27,599, forward strand.
GGGCGCGGGCCAGAATCTCAGCGCCGCTCTCGCATTGGAGAGCGAACTCGGCCAGTTGGCCGGCCTCCTCCATCTTGAGCCGCCGGATGACGAACTTGACCGCCGGCACGCCGGACGCCGCGAGGCTCAGTTCATCCACCCCCAGCCCGAGCAAGAGGGGCACCAGCACCGGGTCGCCCGCCATCTCGCCGCAGACGCCCACCCAGATGCCGCGGGCGTGGGCAGCCTCCGCGACGGTCTTGATCAGCCGCACGACCGCGGGATGGGTGGGCTCGTAGAGGTGGGCAATCTTGGGGTTCAGCCGGTCGACCGCCAGGGTGTACTGGATCAGGTCGTTGGTGCCGATGCTGAAAAAGGCCACCTTCTGGGCCAGGGCCGGAGCCATCATGGCGGCGGCGGGGATCTCGATCATGACGCCGATCGCCAGGTTCTCATCGAAAGGCACGCCTTCCTGCCGCAGCTCGGTCTTGCACTGCTCGACCAGGGCGTTGGCCTGGCGAATCTCCTCGAGCCCGGTGATCATCGGGTACATGAGCTTGAGGTTCCCCGCCACGCTGGCGCGCAGCACGGCGCGCAGTTGGTCGCGGAACATGGCCTGCTCCTGGAGGCAGATCCGGATGGCCCGCCAGCCCAGGAACGGATTGTGCTCGCTGGGCGCCTGATCCTGCGGCATGTACTTGTCGCCCCCCAGATCCATGGTCCGGATGATCACCGATTGCGGGCGCAACGCCATGGCTGTCTGGTAGTATGCCTCGTACTGCTCCTGTTCGGTGGGCAGCGTGTCGCGGTTCAGGAAAAGGTACTCCGTGCGGAACAGGCCCACGCCCTCGGCGCCGTTCTCGATCAACCCGGGCACCTCGCCGGGGCTCTCGATGTTGGCCGAGAGGCTGACCCGCCGCCCATCGAGCGTCACGGCGGGCAATTCCTTGAGCGTGCTCAACCGCTCCCGGATGCCCAGTTGCCGCTGCTCCAACTGGCCGTACTCGAAGAGCGTTTGCTCGGTCGGATTGAGGATGAGCAGCCCGTTGATGCCGTCGAGCAGCGCATACTGGCCGTCGTGCATGCGCTGGCTGACGTCCACCAGACCGGTCACCGCCGGAATCTGCAGGGAGCGGGCCAGGATCGCGGTATGCGAGGTCCGGCTGCCCTGGTCCGTGGCGAACCCCAACACCTTCCGCTTGTCCAGCAAGGCCGTCCGCGAAGGGGTGAGGTCGTGCGCCACCAGGATGCACGGTTCGCTGATCTGGGACAAATCCGTGTGCTCCGGCTTGCCGAGCAAATTGCTCAGCACCCGTGCGATCACGTCCCGGATGTCCGCCACCCGCTCCCGAAAATACTCGTCCTTGAGGGCGTCCAAGGCGGCCACATAGCGCGCGCCAGCCGTCGCAAAGGCCCGCTCGACGTTGAGATGCTCCTCCCGCATCATCCGGCTCACTTCGTCCAGGAGCACCGGATCGTCGAGGATCAGCAGATGGGCATCGAAGATCGCCGCGTCTTTCGTCCCCATGGCCTGGCCCACCCGCTGTTGGACCACGGCAATCTGCTGGCGGGTGTTGATCAGGGCCTGCTCGAGGCGGTTCGTATGCTCGGCGACCTCCCCGTCACTGATGGTGTAGTGCGGCAGCGCCGCCTCCTGTGGCGCCCCCAACACATAAAGCCTGCCTCGACAAACGCCTGCGGATACCGGTACTCCCCGGAAGACCTTCTCTCCCGCTGTGCCATGGTCAGGCATGCTTCGATTCTAGTTGTTCGCCAAGCAGAGGGAAAGCCAATCTTGCCGGGCGGGCGGCCGCTTACCCTCGGGGCGCGGTCTGGATCGCGCAGGCCTCAGGCCGCCGCGCTCGGCGCTCCGCCGCCGTCGGTCTCCGCCACGGGGGCGGACGCCGGCGACACCGTCCCGTCGGCGACCGTCTGCCACGCGGCAATCGCCTCGACCCGGTACTTCTTGGCGGTACCGTCAACCTCGACTTCGACCTCCTCACCGGGTTTGCGGTTCAACAGGGCCTGCCCCACCGGCGTCAGGTAGCTGATGATGTGCTGCTCGGCGTCGAAGTCCCACGCGCCGAGAATGACAAACAACTCGCGTTGCTGGGACGTGAGTTCCGTGGCCTGCACGCTGGTGCCGATGTTGACGACGTCCGTGCGAGGGTTGGCGAAATCCGTGCCACGGGCGCGCGAAAGCTGCGATTCCAGCTCCGACTTGCGGCGCATCAGAATCCGGTGGGCTTCCTTGGCCGCCTTGTATTCGTGGTTCTCGCGCAGGTCGCCGTAGCTCCGCGCGATGGCGATGTCCCTGGCGTTGGCGGGGATTTTCTTCTGCACCAGTTCGTTGTACTCGTTCTTCCGGCGCTCCAGGCTGCTCCAGGAAACCACCAAGGTGGTGTCCTGCCGGGTGTGCTCGCCGGAAATCAGCGACTGGACCACCGGGAAGTGCTTGACGATGCGCGCCAGCAACGAGCGCTTGTCCATGTCGTCGAAGCTGGGCGACAACTGCAGGGCGCGCGTCAGATCCTTGATCACCTCGATATCGGCGGACTCGATCAACTCGACCAGCAGTTCCTGGTCATCCATGATGAAGTCGCGCAATCGGTTCGACTTTTTCTCGTTGAATTGGTCGCGCTCGATCGCCGTCAACATGGCCCTAAACACCTCCGGACCAAGGATATCGGCATACGTGTCGGAGCGTTCACGGGCGAGCCACAGGAGCAGTTCGCTGCTGGCGGCGTGCTGGCTGATGAGCCGCATCAAGTTGTCCTTGAGCACCCCCAGTTTCCCGTGCTCGATGAGGAGATTGGCGCACTCGCCGCACAGCTTCGAGTTGATGCTGTTGAGAATCCCCAGCAACTGATCCGCCCAAAACTCGGGCCGCGCCGCCTTGAGCGACTCCAGCGCGCGCTTGTGTTTGCCGATGGTCACCTGCTCGAGCAACCGTCCGAGGTTGTCGACCTGACTCCACAGCTCGGCTTCGGTCAACTCACCCGGGATCGGCTCCCCTCCCACCGCGGTGCGGAGGTCATACCGCATGAAGATGGCTTCCAAGGCGACCGCCGGCATCGTCTTCTGGTGGGAGACCATCTCCTCGTTGAGCTTCTGGATCGCCTCGGTCACGGGCGCCCCCTTGTCGGGAATGTCCCCGAGGTTCTTCACCAATTCGGACCCGGCCACAATGCGGGCCTTGAGTCCCTTCGCGCCCCGGAACTCCTCCATCATCCGATCCGCCAAGGAGACTTCCTGGGTCTGATACTGGATGAGTTCGTTCTTCTTGAGCGGGATCTGGAAATGACCGTCCTTCTTCAGGGCGTGCTTGGCCACGTCCCACCACTTCTTCCAGTCGGACTTGATCACGTCCGGCACCAGCGCCTGCTGCACCTGATCCAGCGTGGCCTTGCCGCCGGTGCTTTGGAGCACGAGCTTGATCAACTCGACGGGGTTGCGAACGGCCATCTGGCGCAAGCCCTCCAAGTCGGTGGCTTTCCGCACCAAAATGTGGGTGGCCGGGATGGGCTTGAGGGACTCGGCGGCGAACGCCAAGTCCATGGAATGACCGGGTTTGCTCGGAAAATCGATGTGGAAGCGGCCAAAGACGGTATCCACCTCTTTGATGCAGCCAAATCCCCAACTGCGGTGATGGCAATACCGGGTCTCGGCCAGCTTGACCAGCGCCTCCACGTGTTTGTGGTTGATCTTGCCTGCCGCTACCAGTTTTTCAAATTCGTCTCTCATATCCGCTTGCTTCCATCGCGGAAGACTGCGATTGAGAATTGTTACGCAGTGCAACATCAAAAACCAAGAGAAATTGCCTACCGGGTCCTGCGGGAGTCCGCTCGGAGCCACGAGTATGTCGAACTGGCGCTGGATAAGGCCCTTACCAGCATCCACCTGGCCGCGCGCGATCGCGCCCTGGCCCGCGAACTGACCTTTGGGGTCATTCGTTGGCAGGCGGCCCTTGACTGGCTGATCGACCGCAAGGTCCAACGCCCACCGCAGCCCGAAGCGTTGCGTATCCTGTTGCGGCTGGGGCTTTACCAACTATTCTGGCTCGACCGCGTGCCCGAGCACGCCGCCGTCCATGAAACCGTGGAAATGGCCAAACGGACCGGCTTGGGCCAGTCCACCGGCTTCCTGAATGCCATCCTCCGCGGCTACATCCGGGAAAGGACCGCCACGGTGGACCAACTGGCGTGGCTCAAACAGGAGAACCCGGCGGTAGGCTGGTCTCACCCCGGCTGGCTGGCCACCCGGTGGCAGCAACGGTGGGGGACTGAGGCCACCCTGCGACTATTGGAGTGGAACAACCGCCCCGCCCACGTCTTCACC
>CAYYMW010000024.1:0-31360 GCA_964472515.1 uncultured Verrucomicrobiota bacterium
AAGCAAACGCTGGAAACATCGATCAAAACAGAGCACGGAGAACATATAGGGGCAAAGGCCCGCAACTCTTCGCCCGCCTCAGGCGGGCACCCGAAGCGGGCCGAACGCCCCGGGTACTCCGGCCCCAACCTGGGAATCCCCCTCTCCCATCCGATGGGAGAGGGTGCCCGGCAGGGCGGGTGAGGGTCCCAGCAGCCGTTTCAAGGCCGGGTTCTGCCCTTACTGCAAGAAACCGGCATAGGCCGCAAACCCCTTTCCCAGTTCCCCATTCCATACCTCCCGCCTATTCCTCAAACGTGATATGAATCTCGACGGCCTCGGCCAGGTTGGCGGCGAGGGGTTTCAGGAGGTCTTGCAGGGCTTGCCGGGCGTTTTCCTTGGCCTGGGTAAGGTAGAGCGGGTTGGCGCCTTCGCGGAGCACAGCGTTGCGGAGTTCCTGCCGCGCTTCGTCGCGCAGGGCCTGGCCGGACTGGCGGTCCAACCGCGCCCAGCCGACGTCGGTTTCCAGGGTCAGCTTGGCGGGATCGGACTGGACCTCCACCACCTCCTGGTCCAGGCGCGGCTTGGGCACCTTCAACTCGATGCGGCGGTGGAGCGGATCGAGCGTGAATTGATTCGTGGTGAGCCCTTTCAGCGGGACGTAGTACTGCACCTTGTTCTCGGCGGCGCGGAGCCGGACGCTGGTGGTGCCGAGAGGCACCGACTTCCCGAACACGCTGAGGTCCTTCTCGCTCTGCTTGAGGATTTCCACGTTCAACGTGGCCGTGAGCACGACGAGCTTCGACTCCTGCTTGAGGCTCTCGAGGCTCGTGAACAGCGCGGTGGTCACGTTGACCTTCGGTTTGAAGAGGTCCGCCGCCGTGGCAATGATGGCGGACACGTTCGCCGCCGCCTTCGAGGCCGTGCTCTGGCACGAGCGAACCACCACGATCACCATCAGCAGCCCCATGATGGCGACGGTTGCGAACGCCGCCGGCCAGCCAAAGACCGGCCGTTGCGGGGGCACCGCAGGGGGAGGCGATGATGCCGGCGATGCCGTCGGCCCGGTCGAAGACGTGTCCGTGCTCATGGCCGTTCTCCCGAGGCGCTCAAGGCTGCTTGAAAACCACGCGGATCAACTTGGTTTCGAAGGGACGGAACGCCACTTCGCCGGAGACCTTGGCCAGCGGTTCGTCGAGCACGCTGACCTCCTCCGCCTCCTCGATCTCCAGGGGGCAGGTCACATCGTCCGGGCGCAGGACCAGGCCCTTGCCGGACAGCTCGCGCAGGTGGAACACCACGCCCCGGCCCGCCAGCGCGGGACGGAAATGCACCAGCGCCAGGTCCGGATTGGCGATGCTCAGCAGCGAACCGCTCGCCGGCAGCCGCCCGGAGGGCGGTTCGCCCGGCTGCGGCGGGAAGACCCGGCTGAGCAACGGCACGCGCGATTGCCACCCGAACCGGGCCGCCTCGGTGCGCGATGCCCCGGTCTGGGAGGTCAGGTAGTAGAACCAGCGGTGATCGCCCTCCTGGTTGGCGCGGAAGTTGGTGAACCAGTAATTGTTCATCACCCAGGAATAGACATGGGCGGTTTCGGGCTTGGCGATGGGCTGCCACTTGCCCAGGTTCAGCCCGCCCAATTGGACCAGCGGCATGGCGTCGCTGCCCCAGACGATCTGCTGGCCCGTGCCCTGCACCGCCACGAAGTTCTGGAACGTCTGCCAGTCCGAGGCCGAGCCCGGGATCTGGTCCACGCCCGGCACCACCGCCCCGCCCTGCGCCTCGTAGAGGAACTTGCCGCCCGCGAGTTTGAAGGGGAAGGCCACATAGACCGCCTCGGGGTCGTTCACCGGGAGCTTGCGCAAGCCGTAGTGGAACTCGATCCGCTTCTCGGGATGATAGAGCCGGACCTCGACGTTCGCGCCATTGGTGGCCCCGCCGGGCAGGGTGCCGGTGAGGATCACGCTCTGCCAGATGGGTCCGGCCGCCCCGGGCTGGAGCTTCACCCCGGTCATCGGGAACCGCTTGAAGCGGTCGGGAACCATGTCGCGCCCGCCGGAAAGCGTCTCATAGAGGAACTGGCCGAGCGCCCACGGGGCGGCGTCATCGACCATTTCCGCGCCGGTCGCCTTGTCCACCAGGCTGAGGACCGCGCCGCGATCCACCGCGAGCTTGACCGCGTAGTGGGCGTTTTCGAGCGACTCCGGCGCCTTTTCCGGATTGGCGGGCAGGGGCTTGGTGCCCGGCTCGACCTTCAAGGTCCGGTAACCCAGCGCCGGCACGTCCTTGACCCAAATGGCCCAATAAGTGCCTTCGGAGCGGTGGCTGAGGGCCTGTATCGGAAGCACCTCGCCAGTGACGGCATCCACCAGGCGCGGTTCGTGTTCGCGGGGGATGATCTGGTGGTCGGCGAAGAGTTCGACCAAGCCGGAACGCGCCCAGCCCAGCGTGTTGAACACCGTGATCGTCGGCACCGGGCCGCGCGGCAGGCGGTTTTGGAGCAACCCCATGGCCTCTTCGCGCAGCAGGGCGCTCTCCTTCACGGCCGTCCAGGCATAGGCGCCCTTTTCGCCCCATTGCACCATGCTGTTGGCGGCCATCGGCTCGGAGATGCTCTCCGCCGCGCCGTAGGTGTGTTCATCGTAGAAGAGCAGGTTCTCATGCACCCGGGCGGCGCGCTCGCGCGTGCCGGAGGGCAACGGCGTGCCGATGGCGGAAGCGACCGCCAGCAAAGCGTCGGTCGATTCCTGCGTCACGTGCGTCTGGCGGGAAGCGGCGGTTTCGCGCGCCGCGGAGCCGAAGCCGTCCGTCCACCAATCGGGCCAGGCCTGGCGCAGGACCGGCAGTTCAGCGGCGTGGTTCTGGGCCACCCACGCCGGGAACTCGCCGACCGTGGCCAGCCGCAGATGGGGCGAACGGTACTGCTCGTTCCAGGCCTTCACCACGTCGCTGCCAATGGTCGACGGCGGCGAATTGTCGGTGAAGTAGCCGGAGAATTGGACCCCGATGCGATCAAAGGGGTACTGGGACGCCTCCAATCCGTGCAGGTACTTGGCGAGCTCCAACCCGAAGGGCTCCACCTTGCCTTCGTTGATCTTCCAGAAATTGGCCGTCATGTAGTGGTCCGCCCGGAAGGCCAGCGTGCGTTTGCCCGAGGGCGATTCCCACCAGAACGTCGTCGGCCGGTCGAACGGCAGCAGCGAACGCGTCTTGTTGATCCCCATGGTCAGGTACTTGACGCCGATGCTGTCGAAGTAATCCACGAGGCACCAACCCGCGCCGTTCACGTCATTCTGCAGGGCGCTGACGACGGGCGTGCCAAAGAAGTCCTTGAGGGACCGCAGCGGTTGGAGCGAGGCCGCCAGCGAGGCCTCGGAAGCGATCTCCGACATGTTGAGGAACATCGCGGTGGGCTCGATCCGCCCCTCCTGCACCCGCTGCTTGAGCCGGCGCAACTGCGTCTCGGGCCGCCGGGCCAGGTACTCGCGGAGCGCCCAGGAGATCTCGCAGGTCCAGCGGAACCGGGCGTCGTCCGGGTAACCGTCCGTCAGGTCGCAGTAATCGAGGGCGAAATCGATGTAGCGCAGGTGCTCGGGGAGGATTTCCGTCTGCGGCCGGGTGTAGCCGATATCCGTGTGCGTGTGCTGGACCAGGTAGATGGACCAGGGTTTGGGCGCGGGAAGCGCGACCTCCGGGTATTGTTTGGTGCCGCCGGCCCACTTGAGCTGCACGTTCAGCTTCGCGCCCTCCCGCCAGGCGGGCACTTTCACCAGCCGGTCATGGCCGCCCTTGGGCAGGTCGCCCCACGATTCGCTGGCGGCCGGTGCCGTGGCCCCGGCCGGGGTCACCTCCACCACCACGTTGCTGACGCCGGGCGATTCCACGTGCGCCAAGATGGTCCATTGGGCGGCGCCCGTGCTCCGGGGTTGGAGCGCGGCGGTGGAGAACGTGGCCGACAGCGCGGCGGTGTCGGCAGCGAGGACGCCCGGGCAGCCAAGCAGGGTGAGCGCGGCCAACACGGCGAGGAATCCAGCAGGTCGGGTTTTCATGGCAAAAGAACGTTGTCGCAGGACGATGGTGAGAGCGTTGGCCGCGCCCCGCTTTCCTGCAAGCACGAAATGGCCGGAAAGAGCCGGTCAACTGGCTCCCGGGATAGCGGTACGAACCCGCCCGGCCAACCGATCAGCCACCCCGCCAAAGTCCTCGTCGGGTCCCAGTTCCACCCACTCCCACGTCAAATGGTGGCGAAACCACGTCATCTGCCGCCGGGCATACTGCCGGGTCTTCTGCTTCACCAAGGCCACCGTTTCCGACAGGGGGCGGTCCCCGCGCAGGTGCTCCGCCACCTGCCGGTAGCCGATGGCCTGCAGGGCGGTACGATTCCCGGTCAGGCCAGCGCCAAGGAGCCGCCGGGTCTCCTCCACGAGCCCTTGTGCGAACATGCGTTCGACCCGTTGGTCACAGCGGCGGGTCAGGTCCCCGCGTTCCCGGGTGAAACAGACCGCTGCCAGGGGGATGATCCGATCAGGGGAGGTTGCGCCTTGGTCCGGCCAAGCCGCGCGCTGCACGGAGAAAGGGCGCCCGGTGAGGCGGATGACTTCGAGGGCGCGCTCGATCCGGCGGCGGTTCGCGCGGTCAATCCGCTCGTGGAGCATGGGGTCGGTTTCCGCCAACTCGGCCAGGAGTTGTTCGAGCGGCAACCGCTCCAATTCGGCACGCACCGCAGGGTCGGCGGGAGGGGCTTCCCCCAGTCCGTGGAGCAGGGCTTGGAAGTAAAGACCGGTGCCGCCGCAGAGGATGGCCGGGCGTTGCCGGGAAGCGAGATTCTGAAGGGTGGCGCGGGCCAGGGTGACAAAGCGGGCGGCGTCGAAAGCCTCGTCCAAACCCGCCACGTCGAGCAGATGATGGGGCACCCGGGCACGGTCTGCCGGGCTCGGCTTGGCCGTGCCGATATCCAGACCCCGGTAGACTTGCATAGAATCGACCGAGAGGATCTCGCCGCCCAGGTGTCCCGCCAGTCGAAGGGCGACCTCGGACTTGCCCACCGCCGTAGGCCCAGCCAGGAGGAGGACGGGAGAGGAAACGGGCATGGCCATTCAGGCCTTCTTGCCGGCTTGTTCGGCGGCCTTGGCCTCATTCTGCCAAGCCGCCAGCAAGAGCAGCCCCACGCCGGTGCAGATGGCGCTGTCGGCCACGTTAAAGGCGGGAAAGCCGATCTCCCCGTACCCCCGGCGGTAGATGTCGAAGCGCAGAAAATCGACAACATGATGCCAGACCAACCGATCCGTCAGGTTGCCGAGAATGCCGCCGAAGACGAGCCCCAGGCCGATCTGCCCCAACAACCGGCCGGCATCGAAGTGCTGCCGGCTGATCCAGAGGACGACCAGGGACAGCACCGAGATCAGCGCCAACAAGGCGTTGTTGCCGTAAAACATGCTCCACGCCGCCCCCGTGTTGCCCCAATGGACAAACCGGAAGAAGCCTTCCACGACCACATACTGCTCCCCGAACGGCAGCGTGCGCACGACCAGCAACTTGGTGAGTTGATCCGCCAAGTAGACCAGTCCGGCCACCAATATGATGCGATGATGCGAAGCCCACTGCATGGCTGGGCGCATTCTGCCTGACTGCGGCTCCGGCGCAAGCGTCCAGTGCGCCGGGTGTGGCGTCCATGACGCGGCCCGCCCCAAGAAGGCCTCCCGTTTCTCCTGTCCTTCTCCCGTCAGCCGCGCCACACTGCCCGTGACATTGACCAGCGTTCTATGAAGACCATCACCCGCCGTCAATTCGTGGTCCGGGGACTCCGTCACACCGCGGCCGCCGGTGCCTTGCTGCACGCCCCCGCACTGTTGGCCCAAGTGCCCGGAGACCGGCCCACTCCCTGCGACGGGGTGAGTGTCCTCAATCCCTCTGGACGCGTCCCCGTCGGCATCATCATCGACGACTCCACCTGCCTGGTGAACCTGAACCGCTTTGCCATGCCGCATTTCGCGGAGGCGTTTCAAGGGCAGAACAAGGAGTACGACCGCCCCTGGCAGGAATGGCCGGTGGAGATTCCCGACTCGTTCGTCCGCAAGTTTGGCGAGTGGGCGGCCGCCAACGGAGTCAAAGGCAAGTACAGCATCGTTCCGTTCCCCGCCTGCGTGGGCCGCATGGATCGCGAGCTTCCCGGTTGGACCCGGCAGCAATTGCGCGACAGCCTGGATTTGGTCCGCACCCTCATGATGCCCCATTGGGACATCCACCCCGAGATGGTCACCCATACGCGGGTCATCAATACCAAGACCGGCCAACCCTATCCCGAGCACACGCTCAAATTCATGGAGAACTGGGAATGGACCGTCGGCAAGTCCGTGGACCAGATCGCCGATTACGTGGCTTACGCGCTCCGCATCCTGCGGGAAGCGGGCTTGAACTGCGAAGGCGTCACCAGCCCCGGCGGTTTTGGCAACGGCGCCCTTCCCGAGTACGCCCAGGCGGTGGACCAAGCCGTGCGCCACGTCTTCGGCGCGGAGATTCCCCATTACTTTCGCGACCTCCACGACCACGGCGAGGAGAGCGTCGCTCCCAAAGTGCAGTACGCCCGCAACCTCAACGGCCCCGATCCCCGCTGTGTGGTGAGCGTCCTGGCCTGCACCGGCGATTGGACCGGTGGCTGGCATTGTGTCCCGCCCGAGGGCGCGGACCGGTTCATCACTCCCGGGCTCGATCAAGGGCGCTTGGTGGAGGTCATTCAACGCGGCGAACCTGCCTACTTCCTTGCCCACTGGACCGGCGTGCATTGGAAAGGGGAGGAACTTGGCTTCAAGATCTTCCAGGAAGTGGTGAAGCGGCTGAAGGCGCGGTTCGACAACCTGATCTGGATGAAGACCAGCGAACTGGCCCGGTATTGGGCCGCGCGGGAACTCACTCTCATTGCTCGAAACGGCGGTGGGCTCGATTTCAAGGCTCCCTTTGCCTGTCCGGGCTTCACTCTGAAGGTCGCGGCGCCGGTGGCCAAGCCGCCCCGGCTTCATGCCGGAGGTGGCTCGGCGGAACTGCGCGAGGTTGCCCGCCCGCTCCAATTGGTCTCCGGCACGTGGTGCCGTGACGGACAGGCAACGTTGGTTTGCTTTGACCTGCGCAAGGGTCCGTCGCGCCTCGAACTCGTTGTCGGATAAGCCGTTGACCGGCCGCTCGTTGGACAACCCGGCCCGCCGGGAACATATTAGGCGCGACGGTTTCGGACCTCCCGGGATTGCACCGGGGCGAAGCGTTTCCGTCGCTGACTATGATATTTCGCGCACTTGGCTTGCTCGTCGCACTGGGCGCCGCTTTGACGGTCGTGGGCCAGACCTCAACGCTCCAGTCTGCCCCTGCTGCGGGTAAGTCCGTTACTGCCGTAGCCGGCACGAAAACCAACGCCGTCACCAGCACCAGCAAACCCTCCGTTGCCGCCCTCCCGCCGAAAATGAAGCCCCAGCCTGTGATCAAGACCGATGCCGAATGGCGCAAACAGCTCACGCCCGAGCAATACCGCGTGCTCCGCCAGAAGGGCACCGAGCAAGCCTTCACCGGCGCCTATTGGAACCACCACGAAGAAGGCACCTACAAGTGCGCCGGATGCGGCACGCCCCTCTTCGGTTCCGGCACCAAGTTCGACTCTGGTTGTGGCTGGCCCAGCTTCTACCAACCCACGGCGGGCGCCAACATCGCCGCGCAACTGGATTTGAGCCACGGCATGCGCCGCACCGAGGTGCTTTGCTCCCGATGCGGCGGGCACTTGGGCCACGTTTTCAACGACGGACCGCGCCCCACCGGTTTGCGTTACTGCATCAACTCCGCGTCCATCGAGTTCGATCCCAAAGCCGCCAAGGATGCCAAGGAGACGAAGGCCGAACCTCCAGAGAAGACTGAGAAGTAGTCGCCGATGCTCGCCAGAGGCGAGTTCAGAACGCTGGACACCGAGCCATTTGGGCTGTTCCGACTTGAAGGGAGTGCCCTCAAGGCCTACAAGGAGGGCGTGAAAGCGTCCTGTCCTCCTGTAAGCGTTGGGTGCTGATGACCGACCAGGACGACCATGCGGAGCGGCTTGTTGTCCCTGGGCACCCAGACAGGCAGCCCCTATTCCGCCGACTGACGGTCGCGATGAGATCTCGTCGGAGGCGAGCGCTTGTCGCTGCTTGCATGGTTCTGGTTGCGGGCGTGCTAGTGGGTCTTCTGGCGGTCTACCATCGTCAGCGCCTTCATGGCGATGCGCATCCCAACATGCCGCACGGGTTGCGCCAGGCCCGTGATCGTACCGTGGTCATGTTGGCGAAGGGCTTGGCAGAATGGGTATCCCCTAGTCGCAGTCTGCATAGCCTGGCGCGTGACCTGACCAATCAGGTGGACCTGGCGGAGTTGCGGTCCTGGGCGAAAGCTATCAAATTCCCCGAAGAGGACGGAATGAAGGACCTTCCAGCCACGGAGTGGTCAAAGGCGCTTAATTTCGCCGACCGGCAACCCAGCTGGGTTCTCGTCATGCACCGTACCAATGGCGCGGATTACGTCATTGCCGAGTATGCGGGGAGCTTCGGTTTTGAAGGCATTCACATCCAAGTTCGCGGACCAGAGCCTCAGTCGAGCCAGAAGATCACCTTCCTCAAGATTGCCGAAGGGATCTACGGATACAGCCAACCTTAGGCGACGGGTGGCGGCCCAAAAACGGGCGCCCCAAGCACGCACCGTCGTTAGCCGCCCCAGATTTGCTCCCTGACCTCAGTAGTTCGCCTGCATCTTGACCTGGCCCTTGAGCCCTTCCAGGTGGACGCACTCCGTTTTCGGGTCGAAGCGGTCCCAAGGCTGGCCATCGACCAGGACGGTGCGGAGCGGGGCAGCCTGGGGATGACGCAGGCGGAACAGGATCGCCTTGGGTGAACGACGCGCGGGCAGCGTTACCGTGGCGTGGATAGCGTTGGTCTGCACGCCGGAGAGGATCTCGTAGCTGACGACGCCAAACCGAGTCGGAGCATTCCTCACAGCGATGCGCTGCCCCGGCTGCAACCAGGCCCGCGGCGTGGCCCGGGCCAACCAGAGCGTGTCGCCGTCTTCCATGACCAAGAGTGCGCGCATCCGCTCCAAGAAAGCAGCCACCTCGAAGGTCTTGTCTCCGCCGTTCCCCTCGCCGGTCCGGTTGGGATGCTCGCGGAACTGGTACCCCTGCCCGGGGTCGACATCGGCGGCATACTGATTGAATGTCGAGCGCAGGAAGTTGGGCACGTCGTCCCGGTAGAGGTGGGCCAGGGCCGATTGCGAATAGCCGCATTGGTAGTAGTAGCCCCCGATGGTGAACCAGCTATCAGGCCGGTCCGGCATCCGTTCACTGGCATGTTTCCGCACCATCCAGTTATCCCGGTAAATCACGTCCTCGAGCACATCCAGCGTTTCGTCGAGTCGGGGATCGGTGGGCGGCAGAACGCCCAACCCGAGCGAAGCGGCCCCCAGGTCGCCGTCCATGACCAAGGCCCCGGCGTGCGCTCCACCAAAGGGATTCGTGATTTGATCGCACATGCCCCGCAGGTAGGGTTGGGGTGGAATGTAGCGACGGTAGGTGCCGTCCCCCACCCGGATTACGGGTGATTGGATGGCGGAGCGCTCGACCGCCCGCTGGATGGCTTGGCGGAAGTCCTCGGCCTGACGGAGATACCGGCTGCCTGTTTCAGGTTCGAGGTCACCCAGCGCCTCCGCTGCGGTTCGCAGCCCGCGCCAATAGAACACGCTGTTCTGGTAGAGGCTTCGCCAGTCTGCGTAATCCCCGAGTTCACAAGGTGGCAGCAGCCCGGCGGACCAGGTATCGGGGCCGGACTGCTCGATCCATTGACGGCGTTGGCGTTCGATCCACTCGCAGGCGGCGACGAGATTTGTCCGGTGGCTGCTGAGCCAGGCCTTGTCACCGGTAAGCAGGTAGTGTTGCGCGATGGCAAAGAGCATGGAGCCGTGACCTTGGGCATGGTTCAGGTCCCATCCGCTCACGTTGAGCGCCCCCACCTGATCCGAGAACATGCCCCGGGCCACCCGCTGGCCCTGGGAGCGGAACCAGGGCTCAAAGCCCGGCTGGGTCGTGGCATGCTCGCCCAGTAGATCGAGCGCGTAGAAAAGCCGCCACGACTCCTGCCCGAGCAACGCCTTGTACGGCCAGATGTAGAACTGGGGAATCCCATCCTCTTTGACACAGCGTCGTTGCACGTGCCAGAAGGCAACCCGCCACGCCGAGACGGCCAGTTCGTCCGGGACCTCGATCGTCATGGGCGGCTCGGTCTGCGGTTGCGGATAGGCTGGCCGGTTGGTGCCGTATTGGTCGGCGAGAGCGCGGGCAAGGCTCTGCTCGGGCATGGCCCGGACGCGCTGGCGGGTGGTCTGGGACCGAGTTGAGCGGAGTTCCTGGAGGTAGTCCATGGCCGCGGGCCGGCGGCCGGCCTTGTAGACGAGAAAGCCGAGACTCGGCACCAGGATGGGCTCGCCACGCTCCAGGTCTTTGGGGGACAGCGAGAAGTTGCCAGTGGAGGTGCGCAAGGTGACCAAGGTGCGGTTGGGATGATACGCTAGCCGCCCGTTCGAGCCCGCGGGCAGGTCGAGACTCGGCCGGAACCGCACCTCCTGAGTGTCGTCCGGCACGTAGAACACCTCGGCTTCGAATCCCTGGGGCGCAACAGGCACAGGTTCCGAACGCCAGGCGTCCCGGTCGGTAATGACGCAACCCTGGCTGCCAGCCATGGGCTTGAGCGTGCCCAGACGGCCGTTGTAGACCTCAATCTGGCCCTCGCACGGCTTTGTCCGAGACGCTGGCTCAAAGGCCCATTCTACCGCCAAACGAAGCGGGACAACTCCGGCCACGCCAAACGCGCGCAACCCGGAGACTTGGGGCGCACTACCCTCTCCCAGGTAACGGACCCGGATCTTGTCCACAAAGAGCAAGCCTTGGGCATCCGCCTCATAGCGAAAACCCTCGGGATACAGGGCCAGTCTCTGGATGATGCTCTCCCGGCTGGTCGCATAAACCAGGCGGCGCCCGTCGGCAGTCGTGGTGGCGGTGCCCGGGAACACCTCGAACGTCCGGGTCCACCATGTGGGACGATTGTCCTGTTTCTCCGTGGGCGTGCTCGTGGTGACTTCGAGAACCAGGTTGGTGGCCTCCGGTGCCGGGGCGGCGAACTCGAGCTCGATCCGCCTCACCGGTCGGTGCTCCTCCCACATGACCCCGGCCACCACGCGGGAGGTACCGTTGGTCAACCACTTGCTCTCGGGCGGATTTGCCCCGGCCGGTGCATCCGCGCGAAAGACGTACCCAAAGGGTGCCAAATCCAGCGGTTGATTGGTAGCGGGCTCACCATCTCCTTGGGCCACTCCATCCGCCATCAGCCATAGTGCCGCCATCCCGACCAGGTGTGACAAGAGCCTCTGCATGCCGGGAGTCTTGGTGCGGGCTGCGGTCCAAGTCCAGCAGAACTTGAACCGGATGACCCATGCAGAGCAGGACGGGCGGGCTGGAGGTCTTTCCGCCCGGAACTTTGGCAAGGCTCGTCAAGCGGCCGAAGTTCGCCTAACATCACCGGCGGCGCAGGCGGAGCGGATCATCCGCCAGGTGCTGGAGGAGTGCGGGAGCCAGGCCCAACTGCGGAAACAGGCCAGAGGGGAGCGCCGGAAAGTAGCGTTGGCGGCGCGCCTCCGGGCCGAGACCACCGTGACGGTGGCTTGGATCGCGGCCCGGCTGGCGATGGGCACCCCCGGCTACCTGAACAACCGGCTCTACCGTTGGCGGAAGGGCCTGCTGCATTAAGCAGACGATACCAAGGACTGAGCGGTGCTCTGTGTCGTCCGCGCTCGGGGCAGAGCCCGCAGTCCCGCGAATTCCGCCTAGCCCCTCGCTGTGGGCGCAACGTCGCGCATGGTTTGCACCAAGCGATCGACTTCGGTAGAGGGATTGGCGGGGAGGGACGTGGCGGCGCCCTGATGATACTGGCGGACTCTCCCGGCGCGCTCGACTGCTTGCAGCCATGCGGGGAGCAGCATCGCGATCACTTCCCTGGCAACCTCTCGATCGGTTGAATAGTCGCGGCGGAGGGCGTCCTTGAGGGCAGCTTTGGCCCGTTCGCCATCGAAGAGGTCCGTCCGGGTCGTGAATTCCAGGTGGAGCAGGAGCCAGAACTCGAAACAGGGGGTCGAGTGCGCCAGCTTGACGTTGTTGGCAGCCGCGAGCTGCTCAACGTCGTTCCAGATGCCATTCCGGACGGCCACATCGGTGTCCACCACCGCCCAGACATGGTCGAACCGGGCGGGTTCGCTCGCGCCCAACGAACCCCGCTTGCCTCGGCGCGTCTGTTCCCGCGCTTCCCGCACGGCGGTGCGGATCACGTGCCGGGGATCGGAAGCGTCTCCGGGCTGGACCTTGATGCGCACGACAGACAACCGAAGGTTCTGTCGCAAGAGCTCGAAGTAGACCGGTTCGGTGACCGTGCCCTCGGTGACGACTAGTACGGCATCGCCCGGTTTGGCTATTGCCCCAAGGGTTGCGGTGCGGGCCCGCCGGTCCAGGCTGGCGGCCTTGGCCTTCCGCCACCAATCTCTGTCCCACACCTCGCCTTCACTCATGGCGGACCTCCCCAGTGCCAACGCCAAGCCCATTCGTGCCTGACGAACCGAGCAACCCCGCCGGCACAAAGGGAACGGCTCCATACCGCCCGGACAGGTAGCCGCGGGCAAGGGACTCTCCTTTGCGCGGGCTGTAGTCCGTCAACGGATAAAGGTGAGCCTCGCCGTTGGGGTCCTTTTCCGTGAACCAAACCTGATCGCGGCGGAGCAGGGTGGGATCGAGCAGCAAGGGATTGTGCGTCGTGAACAAGATTTGCGCGCGATTCGGGTTTTCCCTGCCGCTGAAGACCAGGCGCAAGAGCTCGCGCACCATCAAGGGGTGCATGCTGGTCTCCAGTTCGTCAACGCAGACGGTATAGCCGTTAAGGAGGATGTCCAGCCACGGCCCAGCCAGGGCAAATAGGCGGTGTGTTCCCCCGGACTCACACGACCATGGCAAAGGCACAGCGATTTCGCCCGCACCGCGATGCGTCAACTCGGGCTGCAGCCATCGCTCTTTCCGTAACCGTTCTTCGAGCTCTGGCGGCAGCCGGCTCGCCAGCCTCTCCAGTTCTTCGGTTGGCGGCTTCCGCTCCACCACCCGGGCGCCCAGCACCCCCAGATCAGCATGCCCCAGCAATGCCAAGATACGGCTGTACAGGCTCGTTTGCGCCTCGATCTGTCCGAGGGTAAAGTCTGTTCCCATACCGCTGCGAACGCTCAGATCTAGAAAATGGAGTCGCTCCTTGAACCACCGGAACACCGGCTCTAATTCCGGACGGTTGTTGGCCACGGCCTTGGAGAGGAACAGCATGTTGCCGAGCGTATAGCCCTCGAGCTGGGGGTCCCGTTGAAAGCCGGTGGGACGATCCGGAGTCCATCCGTAGGCACCGGCCTCCGGTTGCCAGTCACGACTGTACCACAGTTGTTCCACTTTCTTGGGAAACGCCCGAAGCGACTCGTGCCAGATTCGCTCGCGTGTGGCAGCCACGCGGTACTCGAACCGTACGTTTTCGCTGACAAACCCAACCGCGAAGGCGGTGGGAGATTCGGGTTCGCTCGGTGCCAACGCGAACGGCTCGATCTGGCCGATCGGTTCTTTGGGATCGGTCGTCTGCGCCGAGGCCCTGACCAACTGCGCCAGAGCCTGCAAGGCCTCGATGATAGTGGTCTTGCCGCTAGCGTTGGCACCATACAGCGCGACCCCTTTGATCCACCGGCGTCCTGCAATGCCCGGCAGGTCGGTCGTGATACAGTTGTCCGGCAAGCTCTTGTCTTGCTTGCTGGCCGCTAGATTCAGGGTTTGCAGTCTCCGAAAGGCTCGGAAGTTAGAGACTGAGAATTGCAGAATCATGGCCCCACTCTGCCATATCACAGCAGTTTGACCACTTTTTTCGCGAAAAACCCGCGTCTTTACAGGACGTATAGGGGTCGTGAAGATGTCAAGCCCTGCCGCTGGCACTTCCGCCGCTCTTTGAGAGGAGCCCGTGCCTCGCAAGCTGCGAATCGAGTATCCCGGAGCGGTTTACCACGTGCACGAACGTTGAAACCGGCATCAGCGCAGCGTTCGGAATGACATGGATCGCCGATGGCTCACCGCACCCTTGGGCGAGGCCTGCACCAAGGCCGACTGCCTTTCCCTAGGCTGCTGGCTTTCCCAGCCCACCCGGGCTCACCTTGCGGGTGGAGAGAAACTATGAACGACCATCTGGCACCGATCAACCCTCACCAAGGACCGCCGGCCCGGCCCACTGGTGCCGGTGGCTTCCAGCCACCGTCCAGGCGCTCCGCCTCAGGGCTGTCGCACCCGTTCAACCACCCAGCGCATGGCCGCTTCCTCGCCGAATGACCGGGTGCGGTCGAAGAAGTGCCCAATATCCTGATCCGACATGGTCTGGAGCGCGTCTTCGGATTGCCGAGCCAGAGCTTTGAGGTCCTCCCGGTGCTGGAGGAGTTGGTCGAGTCTTGCCTGAGCTGTCCTTCCCTCCGCATCGACGGCTGCGCCGGGGCTCACTTCGGAAAGAAGGCGCTTCTGCACGGCAATACCCACCAGTTCCTGGATCAGTGATTCGCTCTTGCCGGAACTCAGGCGTTCCCCGAGTGCCAGCCCCATTTGCAGGGCTGCCTGGGCGGAGGCTTCATCGCCTGCCTGACGGTAGCTGGCGGCGAGTTCGGCCAGCTTGGTGCCGGCCAACTTCAGGTCGACATACTGCGGTAGCGGCACCTCCATGGCAGCCCGGCCTTTGGCCTCGGCCTCCGAGTAACCAGCCGCCGTGTACGCCTCTTCGCCGTTCTGGAGATTCTCCAGAATGAACTGGTTCAAGCACGGGCGGTCAGCCGCCTCCGTCAGGGCTTTCAGGGCCGCCTCGGTCTGGCCGGACTTGAAGAGATCGGCCGCAGCCAAGTAACTGCCCAGCGCGTTGCCGGGGTCGGAATTTCGGAGTGCCTCCAGCCAGCGGCGGCGTTCCCCGGAGGCAGGCTGTTGGGAGTCGTAGGGACCAGCGAGGTAGTAGGCGGCCAGGGCCACGTGGGGATCGTTGGGGAACTTCTCCATGGCCTCGCGCAGAAAGGCGCGGTCCCCGGTGGCGCCATACGCTGCCAGCAGGCTCCCCGCGCTGCGATGGTTGGTTGCGAGATAGCCCTCCAACTGCTCCGGCCGCAGCTTCTCGGACTCCTCTCGCGCGAGCCGTGCATAGAGGTTCGTGCCCGGCTGGGCCGTGGAGGCAGGCGCCTCCCCGACCGCTGCCAGCGATCGATTGCGGCGGACCTGATAGCGGGCCGCGTTGGTGGATGCTGCCGACAGAGTCGCCGGGAGGTCCTTTGCCGGTTCCGCCTTGCGCCGGGGTGGTGTCAGCAGGATCAGCCCCACCGTCAACACCGCCGCGCCCAGAATGAAATGACTGGTCTTCATGCTTGCGGCAAAACAGTGCCGCCACGCTCTCCATTCAGACCAGCCCGAGGGGAATTCGTCTTGCGAAAAGAGCGGTTCACACGTCAAGGCACGTCTGGTACCGATATGCCGGTCGCGTGGAACACTCCCTGCGGTTCGGGCGGACAAGCCTTGACGGCTCAGCGAAACTCCTCGTTACCCAATCCGCTGCCTTGGATGATGCTCTTGAGCGTTCCGATGGGGATGGGTTTGCTGCCGTGCATCGGCACAATGACTTGCCGTCCGTTCGGGTGCCGCCATTTCTGATGGCTGCCTGATTGAGCCACCAACGCGAAGCCATGCCGCAGCAGCACGCGCACCACCTCCTTGGCCGTACAAACTGGGAAATGCTGGCTCAAGGCACCGCTATCTCCAGCATTCGAGCGTTCTTCTCGATGGGCAGATCGGAGGGCTCGAACCAGAGTGCTAGAGCCTCCTTGGCGTTCGCGATGGCCTCCTCCTCAGTGTCACCGGCGCTGGCGCAACCCGGCAGTTCGGGGAACACCGCCGACCACCGGTTTGCCTCGGGGTCGAACTGAACCAGTAACCTGAGTTTCATGAACGAAATCTATCCCAGCCTGCCACCTTCGCGCAACCCGCCAGTGGGCTCGTTGAATTCCAGCGTTTCAGCGGTGGTACACCGTCTGCCCATCCCCGGGCAACACTAACAGCGCGAAGGGGATCGCAAGCCGCGCAGCAGCACAGGCCTACCTGGCGGCACGCTTGAGGGTTGGCTGGGTCACCCAGCGGGTGTTGTAGCGCTTCATCCAATCGTCGTTGGGGAAGGCGGGACGGGGTTGGCGACCGTAGAGTTGGTCGTCCATGCCATGCCACGGGAGGGGGTCCACCTTATACCCGAGTTCGACGTGGAAGTCGGCGTCCTTGTCCCAGCCGACGGTGTAGAGGTAGAAGTCGCGCACCATGCCGGGCGGCTTGGGCGGGAGTTGAGAGACATCCCACGAAAGGGTCAGTTCGTCGCCGCCGTTGAGCAGGGCCAGGGCGTTGTCCTCCTTGCCGATGAGTTCGTCCACCGCACCGTAGCGTGTACACCAGCCGGTGGGCGTGATGGCCCAGTGCGGGTTCTGAAAGACCTTGTCGTAGATGGGGGTGAGCGGAAAGTCCCACGGCAGATCGGCGAACTCGCTGAAACCTCGCCAGTGCAGGTCGCTCTTGGTAGGCGCGAGCGCGGTAATGCGGGTCGGGGCGTCCGCACGGCGTTCCAAGAGCGCGATGCGATCCCAGTGCAGCTCGAAGGCCTCGGTCAGCCGGAGGCGCTGACTGTTGGGTGGGAGCTTCCCGGCAAGGTCTACCAGGATGGTCTTGGTCTTGCCCGAGGGCGCGCCGACATCCACCGCCACTTTCTGCCATTGGTCGGGTGCGGTTTCTACTTCAAGCACCGGGAAGGGGAACGGCAGGTCGGGATCATGCGAGGCGCCGACGTTGGCCATGCCGCCGCCGAAGCGCAACCAACCGTTGAGGACAAGGACCAGCGGGCGGTCTGGCGGGAGCGGGCCGAAATCGAGGATCAGCCCGTGCGGCTCCGCGAGGCCGCGCAACTGCGGGATGCGGATCTTGGGCGGCGAGACGCGGCGTTGATCCACGGTTTGGAGTAGCTCGGTGACGTCGCTGCCATCGAGCCGCGTGGCGCTCTTGAGCGGGTACGGATGCTCCAGCGTCCAGAGCTCGTTCTTGGGGAACGGCTTCATGGCACGCAGCTTGTCGGTGGTCTGCACCTCGGTGCCGGGGGGGTGATCCACGACCACGAGTTTTGCCTCGTCGAGGTAGAGCACCTCTCGCAATTCCTCGGTGATCTGCACCATGTGCCGACCATCCCTCGCGGGGAACGTTTCCTCGTTGCCGAGCCAGATGTACTCGCGCGGATCGGCATCGATGAAGAGGGTGTCCGTCAGCCGCAGGCCCATCGGGGCGGAACCCAGGATGTCCGCGATGAAGCCGAACTCCTTGCCGTTCCACGTGTAGAGATACGGGCACGAGCCGGTGGGCAGCACGGGCTCCAAGACCGGGATGCTCGCTTTGGGATCGGGCTTCACATCCACCAGATTAAAGGCGAGGTCAAACCAGCGGGCGGTGAGCGAGTCCAGTTTCTCGCGTCGGCCCACACCGATTTCCACCGGCAATGATTGCACGGTGCGGTGAACGCGGAAACCGCCCTCGGCTACTTCGAGCCGGATGCCCAGGCCACTGGCGTTGGAACGGTTGCCCACCAAACGGAGCTTGAGCTGGTGGTTCTTGTTGCCGCCATCGTTGCGGAAGATCTTCAGGCCCTGACCCACCACGCTGCACGCGATGTCCGTGTCGCCATCCTGATCGAGATCGGCGGCCACCACGGAGTCGATTTCGGCAGCGCCCAGCTTGGCGAGGCCGGTGGTGGCGGTCATGTCGGTGAATTTGAAATCGCCCACGTTGCGCCACAACTGGAGCCCCTTGCCTGCGGCCAGCAGGTCCAGCCAGCCGTCGTTATCGTAGTCCACCAGCACGATCAGCTTCAGGCCGGGCACGGCGATAGGCAGGCGGGTGAACTGATTGATCCCTCCGGCCAGCACATCGATGTGATCGGGTGCCCCCACCAGCAAATCCGGGCGGGAATCGTTGTTCAAGTCTCCCGTGGCGGCCACGGTGCCTACCAACTGGCCCGGAGGGAGGTTGGTGGGCACGAGCGGCCCGCCCCGCAGTTTCACCAGCAAGAGGGGAGGCTGGCCTTCGCGGGTGACGATGGCGTCCATCAAGTCGTCGTTGTTCCAATCCTCGATGACGATCTGGCGCAGGCTGGTCGCGGAGGCGGGCACGCCGCTGGTGGCGGTGATGTCGCTGAAGTAGGGATTGCCCCGGTTGCGCAAGACCTTCATGCCGTTGCCCTCGGGCAGCAGGGGGAGAAAATCCAGCTTGCCGGTGAAGTCCAGATCCACCAGCGCCCCGGCGCGGGCCCGCACGTTCTTCAGACCGGCGGCCATGGCCACATCGCGGGCCGCGCCGTTGGTGGCGAAACGAAACAGGCTGAGGGCCCCTTCGCCCAGCACCAGCACGTCTTCGTAGCGGTCGTTATTGAGGTCGCCCACGAGGCATTGGCGGAAGTTACCGGCGGGGTTCGCGGGCAGGACCTCGTTGATGGGGGTGAGGACGCTGTTGGAGTTCGAGAGGACGCGGAAACCGTTGGTCCCTTCAGCGGCGAAGAGGCTGTTCCGGTCGTCGTGGTTGTAGTCCAGCACGGCCAGCGGGCCGTGGTACTGCGCGGCGTTCGGGCCGAGCGCCTGGGGCGTGATATCGGCGAACGTAACCGCCAACCCTTTGGCATCCGGCTTTTCGATCACCAGCGGCGCGCGGGCCTGGGTGTGCTTGCAGCGCTCGAAGGTGGCCGCGTTCGCCAGGCCGGCGCCGCCCGCCGCCTGGATCTGCTGATGCAGCGCCAACTCCTTCTTGCCTTCATCCTCGCGCCCGGCCCGAAACAAGGCCTGGCTCAGGGCGTAGTGCGCGGCAGCATGCTTGGGGTCGGCTTTGACCGCCTCTTGATACCACTGGATGGCTTCCTCCATCCGTCCCAGTTCCTGCTGCGCCCGTCCCAGCAGATAGAGGACGGCTGGCACCGAGGGGTCCAGATCGCGCGCCGGCATGAACTGCTTCACAGCTTCCTCGAACTGGCCCAGGCGCAGATGGGCGCACCCGGCCACGAAATAGGCCGCCGCCAGATTCCGGTCGTAGTTGATCGCCTCCACGGCATGCGGCAGCGCCTTGGCCGGCTGGCTGGCCAGCAGATAGGCGTTGGCCAGGTTCAGGTGGGCATCCGGCCGGCCCGGTTCCTTGGTGACCGCCTGCTCGAATAGCGGGATGGCCTTCTCGGCCTGGCCTTGGTCGTAATAGTTCTTGCCGCTGTTCATCAGCCGGACGAACTCGTTCTCGGCGGCGGGTTGCTTGCCGCAGGAAGCCAGGAACGCGGCCAGGGCCACCGCCAGCAGCATGGCCGGCCAAAAGGCCAGTCGGCCCGGGCGACTCCCACTTTGTGTCATTGCGAGCATGGCCGGAGCTTATCGCGCCCACCCGTTGCCGCAAGCCAAACCGGGCACCGCCATTGTAGGCGACTTCCCTCACCCGTTACGGTAACCTCCCGTCCATGACGACGCGGCGGGTGATCGTGGTGGGCGGTGGAGCGGCGGGATTTTTCGCCGCGATCACCTGTGCTGAGACGCGGCCGGGGACGGAGATCACAGTGCTGGAAAAGGGCCCGCAGTTCCTCGCAAAGGTGAAAATCTCCGGGGGCGGCCGCTGCAACGTCACCCACGCCTGCTTCGACGCCCGCGAACTCGCCGGCCATTACCCGCGCGGCAGCCGGGAGTTGATCGGCCCCTTCCAGCGTTTTCAGCCGCGCGACACCATCGCCTGGTTCGCGGAGCGCGGGGTGGAGTTGTACACCCAGCCCGATGGCTGCCTCTTTCCGGTTTCGGATTCCTCGCAGACCATCATCGACTGCTTTCTGCAGGCGGCACAACAAGCCGGGATCAAGCTGCGGCCCCGCAGTGAGGTGGCCCACATCACCCGCCGGCCCCAGGGTGGCTTCACCGTCACCTTGAACAGCGGCGAAACCCTGGAGTGCGACCGACTGCTGCTGGCCACCGGCGGCTGCCGGGCGGCGGCGATGGGGCAACTGGCCGCCGCGCTCGGCCACACGCTCGAGGAGCCGGTTCCCTCGCTTTTCACCTTCGAGATCGCCACGCCTTGGCTGCGCGAACTGGCCGGGATTGTGGTGGACGACGTGGAGGCCACGGTGGCCTCCGCCAAGTTGCGCGAGCGCGGCATCCTCCTCGCCACGCACTGGGGAGCGAGCGGGCCGGTCATTCTCCGTTTGTCAGCCTGGGGGGCGCGCGCGCTGCACGATCTGAATTACCGGTTTCCCCTGTGCTTGAACTGGCTGCCCCAGCTCAGCCCGGAAGGCGTGCGCGCGGAACTCGAAGCCCGCCGCACCGGGCAGGGAGCGAAGCTGGTGGCCAACACCCCGATTTCGCCGCTATCCGCGCGGCTCTGGGAACAACTCGTCTTGGCGGCAGGCATTGCGCGGGAGACGCGGTGGTCTTCCTTTGTGCGGGGCGCGCAACATCGGTTGATCGAGCAACTCACGCGAACCGAACTGCCCGTCACCGGCCGCAGTCTTAACAAGGATGAGTTTGTCACCTGCGGCGGCGTCCGCCTGAGCGAGGTCAACTTCAAGACCATGGAAAGCCGCGTCTGTCCGGGCTTGCACTTTGCGGGGGAGTTGCTGGACATCGACGGCATCACCGGCGGATTCAACTTTCAAGCCGCCTGGACCACCGGTTGGCTCGCGGGCCGGGCCATGGCGGGCGAGCAGGCAGGAGGCAGGTAACAACCGCCCCCCGTCTGCCGGGGCGGCAAGCCAACAAAAGCCGACGGGAGATCATCCGGCCGGTTGCCGACTGATCTCCCGAATCCAAAAGGGCACCGCGGTGGCGAGGCCCAAGTATTGGTGCGCGACCTCAGTGCATGTCGCTGAATCCGCCGTTCGGTTTGTCGTGCCCGTTCTCGCGGACACGAAGCGTCCGGGTGATGGCCGGTCTGGGTTCTTCCGGCATGGGGAGTTCGTCGACCGGGGTGGCCCCGGGTTCCGGCCCGGCCCCAACGGCCGACTCTGGCCGCGCGCCAGAAAAGGGTTGGGCGGCTTGTGCGGACTGTCCTTTCGCCGGGGCCGGTTGGGCTTGGTTCATTCCGCCCAGCATGACCGAAAGCTCGTCCACCAAGTGGTTGAGGACCTCGGCCTCACTGTGCAACTCCTTCACGGCACTGGCGCTTTCCTCGGCGCTGGCCGCGTTGGCCTGGGTGACCTTGTCCATCTCCGTGACCGCCAGATTGACCTGGTTGATGCCCTGGCTCTGCTCCTGCGACGCTTGCGCGATCTTGGCCACGAGCTCGTCCATGTTGCGCGAGTGATCGACAATTTCCTTGAGCCCCGCAGCCACCTTCGCGTTGAGTTCAACCCCCCGCGCGCTGCGGCTGCGGGAATCCTCAATCCGCTGGGCGGTCTCGCGGGCGGCCTGTGCGCTCCGTTGAGCCAGATTGCGCACTTCATCCGCCACCACCGCAAAGCCCATTCCGGCCTCGCCCGCCCGGGCGGCCTCGACCGCCGCGTTCAACGCCAGGATGTTCGTCTGAAAGGCGATCTCGTCGATCGTCTTGAGAATCTTGGCAATGTTATCGCTGGCCGCTTTGATTTCGTCCATGGCGGTGGAAAGCTGCGCCATATCGGCGGCCCCGGCCTCGGCGGAGGTGCGCGCGCGTTGCGCCAACCCCTTGGCGGCTTGGGCGTTGTCCGCATTGTGTTTCGTCATGGTGGACATCTCTTCCAGCGAGGCGCTGGTCTCCTCGAGAGACGCTGCCTGTTCGCTGGAACCTTCCGCCAGCGACTGGCTGGAGGCGTCCAAGTGCCCCGCCGCGCTGGCCAGCTCGCCCGAAACCCCCTTTAGTCTGGTTCCGATCGCGGCCAACTGGCGAACAATGGCCTGGCGGACGCGCCACCCCGCCACCACCATGATCAGAATCATCAGCGCAATGCCTGCTCCCACGTAAGTGGACTTTCGCTTGGCTTGGCTCTCGTAGGTCGCCAGCGTGGTCTGAATCCGCTTTTCCACGGAGTCACTGTAGTTCTCGACCAACTTGATGACGGCCTCGTGCTGCGGATTGTACACCGTCAAGGCTTGTTCGTAGGCCGCCCCGTTGTCCCCGAGCAGAATCTTGTCGACCACCGTCTTCTCGTGCCCCGCCAGCGCTTGGTACTGTTTGAGGATCGCGGCGCCGTCGTTCCCCGTCTCGGCGATCAGCTTGAGGGTGGCCTGCCGGTTCGTTTCCGCCAGACCCACGATCTTCTCGATCTCGTCGGGGTCCTTTTGCCGCAGCAAAGCCTGCACGGAACTCTGTTGGGCGAACAGCCGGGACATCAAGTCGTACGTCAGACGCGACTGGCGCAACGCCGCCGTGGCTTGAGCCGAGGTATCCCGCAAGGCCCCATCCGCCATCTGGTAGAAGAGCGCCGAAGCGAGGAGGGTCATGCCGGTGGCGGCGACCACCAGCAGCAGCAGTCTGCGCGGAATGCTCCAGGAGTTCATGGTGGGTCAGAATGAGCGGGCTTCGGAGAACTGGGAGGCGGAACAGGCCGGCCTTACTTGCCCAGTTTGGAGAGGCTCAGACCCACGACGAGCGAGCCGACGGGCTTGTCGCCGTCCAGCACCGGCACCGCCACCTGCACTTGCTGCAGTCCGGTGGACTCGTCGACTTCCACGGGCCCCTGCCAGGTCTTGCCGGTCATGGGCACGTCGTGCTTCTCCTTGCCCTTGTGGCTCCAACCGCTGGGCTTGGTTAGAAATGCCACCTTGAGACCGTCGGCGCCGGAAAGGAACGCCTCCGTCACGGCCTCCGTCTTCTTGCTCTTCAGGAAAGCGCCGGCGTCATTCTTGGAGAAACCGCGGACGAACGGATCCAGCACCGTAAGCGCCTTCCACTTATCCTGGGTCATTGCTGCCTGGTCAGCGGGCAGGCTGGCGTTGTGGTCCTTGACCGCCTTCACCACCGCGGCATCAGCGGCCCAAGCCTGCACCTCTTTAACCATGGCATCCACTTTGGTCTGGACCTCGGGCTCGAGCCCGGCGGCCAGCATCGAAGTGCTGAGGGCGGACAACGCGACCAGCGTAACGAGTAGTCGGGGAGTTTTCATAGCGAACTGTCGAGTGAGTGTTGAGTTTGCGGGAACGGATACACATCCGATCTCCCGCAGGAGGCTCGCTCTGGCAGGGATAGAGTGGTCCGGTAGCGGATCCTGGCCTTTGGATAAGCCCTGATGCCCGGGGTGAGAAGGGCCAGACTTCTCAACCCACCGAATTGCCACGCACAGCAACCGGCCATCACTCCTATCGGTCACATGAGCGACAACTTGAGCCGAAACAAACCAGGGTTCGCGGGGATGTCGGCAGACTTAACAGTCCACATTTCATTACTACCATTACTGAAATACATTAGCTTACCATGGACACTTCTCGCTATAGCATTCGAACTCACACACGTTTAAACCTCTCCATCAACATGTTACACAGCACAGCAGCATCCTCCCCCTTTGCCAGCACGGCCTCAAGCCGCCATCTAGCGACGGTGCTGGCCCCCCCAGTCACCAGTCCGGATCGCTGAGTTTGTCGACTTTCCTTACAGTAAGTCCCCCACCTGAAGCGTGCTCCCACCGCTCCAATCGGTTATTCATGCCATGTAGCATATTGTGTATCAATTTGTTACAAACGTTTAACTAGATACCACCTCAAGTTCGGCATACTTCGTGCTGAGGTAGTTGCGACCGAGTTCAAGCGCGTTGGACTCAGTCCATCCGGTGACCTTCCGGCTCCACATGTGCCAGCGGTCAACGGGCAGTTCGGCGGGCCTGACTTTCTAGTGCCAACAAACGCCTGGCCGTTCCCAAAAACCAACGCAGATTCGACTCGGCTCCGTCTCCACAGCGGAGCCGAGTTCGATTTTTGGGACAGCCCTTGCGACCAATTCCCCAGCCGGTTTCCGCAAAAGTACTTTCCCCGTCTGCTGGGATCGGCGATAGATGAGGCCGGTCAACGCAGCAGGAATCGCTTTATGAATGATGGGCAGGCACAGCCGGGCCGCGCCACTCCCGACGAGAACGTGGAGCAGCGCTTGGCGGAATGTCGTCAACATATCGACGCCATTGACGAGCACATCGTGGACCTGCTCGCGCAGCGTCACGCGGAGGTTCAACGCGTCGTCCGGCTCAAGGAGACCCATCGGCTGCCGGTCTACCACCCCGCCCGCGAGGAGGATCTCATCTCCCAGCGGCGCCAGCAGGCGCGCCGCGCGGGCCTGGACCCCGACCACATCGAGGAACTCTACCGCAGTATCATGCGGCAGTCCCGCGTCCGCCAAGTGGCACAAGTGACCCGCGCCGGGGTGCGTCCGGGGGCCACCGTCTTGCTGGTGGGCGGCCGGGGCCGGATGGGCCAGTACTTCAGCCGTTGGTTCGCGGGTTCAGGCTATGCCGTCCGCATCTTGGACGTGGAAGATTGGACGCGCGCGACGGAGCTCTGCACGGGAGTCGATCTGGCCCTCGTCACGGTACCCATAGGCGTGACGGCCGAGGTCATTCGTCAACTCGGGCGTTTTCTTCCCAAGCAGAGCATCCTGACCGATATTACGAGTGTCAAAGCGGCCCCCCTGCAAGCCATGCTGGAGTCGCATACCGGGCCGGTGGTGGGGCTCCACCCTCTGTTCGGACCCAATACGGCCTCCATGGATAAGCAGGTGGTAGCGGTGACCCCGGGACGCGACCCGGAAGGCTACCGGTGGTGGATGGACCAACTGACGACCTGGGGCAACATTGTCCTGCCGATTGACGCCGGCGAGCACGACCATATCATGGCGATCGTCCAGGCGCTGCGGCACTTTGCCACCTTCGCTTTCGGCCATTTCCTCTGCCAGCAGGACATCGACGTCTCGCGCACCCTCGAACTGTCCAGTCCCATTTACCGGCTGGAGTTGGGGATGGTGGGGCGGCTCTTTGCGCAAGATCCGGAACTCTACGCCGAGATCATCTTCGCCTCGCCGGAGCGGCGCGCCCTCTTGCGGCAGTTCCTGGATTCCTTCGATTCCCTCCGGTCGCTTCTCGAAGCGGGGGACAAAGCCGCTTTCTGCCGCGAATCCGCCCGGATCGCGGATTGGTTTGGCCCGTTCTGCGAGCAGGCCATGCGGGAGAGCAACTTCATGATCGAGAAGCTCGTCGAGCGGTTCTAGTCCAAGCACCTTGGTGCCTCCGGCCCAAGGTCAGCACCCTTGGACGGGTTCGGCCGGTTGGGCACGTCGCCCGCGGGGAAGGCTCGCCTTTTCTGTCCAGACGGGGTGAGAGATTACTTAGCCACTTTCTCCCCGTTCGGCTGACGGCCCCTTTGAGGCAACTCGCCGGCAGCCCTCGGCCAAGCGGCGGCTTGCAGATTCCGCGAAGCCGCTTAGATTGCAGGAATCATGACGAGACAGCGTAAGAGAATCCTGATTGTGGGCGCGGGGCCTGGGGGACTGACCGCGGCCATGATTCTCGCCTATCGGGGTTTTGACGTCGAGGTCTTCGAGAAGGAGGGCCAGGTTGGCGGCCGCAATGGCGCCTTCCGCCTGACTGGCTACACCTTCGATATCGGCCCCACCTTCCTCATGATGAAGTTCATCCTCGATGAGGTCTTCCATGAAGCGGGCAAGAAGATCGAGGATTACCTGACGATCAAGCAGCTGGATCCGATGTACCGGCTGCAGTTTCGCGACCTGGCACTCGAGCCCTCGCCCGACCACGAGCGCACGAAGGCCCAACTGCGGCGCCTCTCCGTCGCCGCCGTGGAAGGTTATGAACGCCTGCTGCAAACGGAGCGGAAGCGCTTTGACGTCATGTACCCGTGCCTGCAAAAGGACTACTCGTCCCTCGCGCGCATGGTGCATCCCGACATTCTGAAAGCCCTGCCGCACCTCTCCCTTGGCCGGACCATGTTCGACGAGTTGGGCCGGTATTTTCAGGAGGACGATCTTCGCATTTCGTTCACTTTCCAATCGAAATACCTGGGTATGTCGCCTTGGGATTGCCCGGCGGCCTTCATGATCATACCGTTCGTGGAACACGCTTTTGGAGTCTGGCACCCCCAAGGCGGTCTGAGCTCCATCTCGGAGGCCATGGCCAAGGTCGCCACCCAGCATGGGGCAAGCATCCACCTGAACACGCCGGTGCAGCAACTGCTCCTGGAGGGACGCGCAGTGAAGGGAGTGGTGCTGGCAGACGGCCGGAGAGTGACGGGCGACGAGGTCGTCATCAACGCCGATTTCGGCCATGCCATGACGCACCTGGTGCCGCCGGGCGTGCTGCGCAAGTACAGTCCACCTCAACTCGCCAAGAAGCAGTTGTCCTGTTCCACGTTCATGCTCTACCTCGGCGTGAACCAGCGGTACGAACTACCCCATCACACCATCGTCTTCTCGGAAGACTATGCCCGTTACATCCGGACCATCTCCCATGGCCGTGAGGTGCCGGAGGATCTCTCGTTTTATGTGCGGAATGCGTCCGTCACCGACCCCACGCTGGCGCCGGCGGGCAAATCGAACATCTACGTCCTGGTGCCCGTGCCCAACAACCGCGCGGGAATCGATTGGACCGCGAAGAAGGGCGCCTTCCGGGACCTGGTGATCCGACAGCTCCAGGAACGCACCTCGATGAAGGATCTGGCCCAGCACATCGAGGTGGAGAAGGTCGTGACCCCGGCGGACTGGCAGCACGAACTCTCGGTCTTCGAGGGGGCCACCTTCAATCTGGCCCATTCGCTCTCGCAGATGCTCTACCTGCGCCCGCACAACCGCTTCGAAGAACTGGACCACTGCTACCTGGTGGGAGGGGGGACCCATCCCGGCTCCGGCCTCCCCACGATCTACGAGTCCGGACGCATCAGCGCCAACATGATCTCGCGAGCGCACGGGGTGGCTTTCGAGTCCTTCAACCTCCACATCTGAGTGACCGTCTGGGGCTTCGCGCAACTGATGCGGATGATCTACGGCGATAGGCCGGTGGAGCTTGCCCGCATCCAGGCCATGGGGCTGCTGGCCGTGAAGATCGGCCAGGCACACGCCCTGAGAGCCGATTTTCTTCCCGCCGCCAAGTGCCAGGAACTGGCCCGCCTGTATCGCGCGAACGTTCCCATTCCGCCGGAGCAGGCGCTCGCGAACGTCGATTGCGCGCCCTTCTCCCGGATCGACACGCAACCGCTCGCCTCGGCTTCGGTGGGGCAGGTCTACCGGGCGGAGCTAAAGTCCGGCGAAAGCGTGGTGATCAAGGCCATCAAGCCCCATTTTCGCGCGCAGTTCGAGCAGGACGTGCGATCCCTGCGCCGGCTGCTGCGCGTCTCGACCACCCTGTACCCGCCGCTGAAGCGGGTGTTCAACCCGCTGGGGATCCTCGACCATATTGAGGAGTACACCCTGCAGGAACTGGACCTGCTGCTGGAAATCGAGGGACAACTGCGGTTGCAGCGAGTGGCGGAACCCTGGCGGGATCACCCCTTCCTGCGTCCACTGCAGTTTCCACGCCTTTACCGCGAGTTCTCCACGAGCCAGGTCATGGTGTCGGAGTTCGTTCCCGGCGCCACCTTCGACGAACTGCTTGAGCAGCACCGCCTCCCCTACGAAGCGCTCCTGGACCTGTTCAAGGTGCACGGGGTGTTTCTGTTTCGCATCGGCGTGTTCCACGGTGACCTGCATCCGGGCAACCTCATTTGGCGCGAAGGGAAGATCTACTTTCTGGACACCGGCGCGGTGAGCACCGTTTCTGCGCGGGTACGCCAAGGGTTGCTGGCGCTCTTTCGCCACCTCTCGGCGTACGATTACACCTCCGCCGCAGCGGCACTGCAGGGCATGTCGCAGGTCACGCTGGGTCGGGCGGAGTACGCCCGCTACCTGGAAGCGTTCCAGAGCCTCTATGCGGACTTCAAGGGCAGCACCGTGGCCCAAGTGAGCCTCACCCGAAAGATGATGGAGACCATCCGCCTCGGGGTGGTTTCGGGCATGCGTTTCGAGGACGACATGTTCCCCATCATCAAGAGCCTGATGTACCTGGATGGCATGGTGCTGCGCTGCCATCCGCAGGCCCGCCTGCTGGAGGACATGCGCCCGGCGGTGGAAGCTTTTGCCAGCGCGGTCTCGTAGGTCTGGCGTAACAGCGGGGCGTCGATTGCGGCTGAGCCACCCACCGGGTTGTGCTATGCCCCGTGATCATGAATCCGACCTGCGAATCCCCGGACTCTCCCTCCGCCCACCCAGCCAAGTCCTC
Organism: uncultured Verrucomicrobiota bacterium; assembly: GCA_964472515.1. Classification (GTDB taxonomy): domain Bacteria; phylum Verrucomicrobiota; class Verrucomicrobiia; order Limisphaerales; family J093; genus CAYYMW01. The sequence goes on from CAYYMW010000024.1 coordinate 28,368, forward strand.
GCCCCCCTGCGTCGGGAGTTCCTCCAACTCTCCGCCGTCACCGCGCTGGCCGCCGGGGCAAGTTCCCTGCCGGCCTTATCTGCCGACGCCCTCCAAGCCGGGTCGTCCACCCCACCGGTGGCTGCGGTGGCGTGCGGGTCTGGCCCGGAGATATTGTCGGGTGCGATTGGGACGGCGTGATTGTCATCCCGCTCGAGGTGGCGGAGGACGTTTTGTGCATCGCGGCACGCATTGCCGTGGACGACAAGAAGGCACGGCGGCGGCTCTACGACAAGCTCGGCCGCAAACCGGACGAAACCGTTGATTGGGAAGCCGCCGCCATGCACTTCAGGGACTTGCTGTGAGGCGGTGGTACTCCAACCATGCCCGCCCGCAACCCAGGGCTTCCCGTCCTGACGTCAATCCCACCAAAAATACCAGTACCGGTTCTTGAGCAGGGTGGCGGCGAGGGCGGTGACGGTCTCGACGCCTTGCCAGACGATGTCCGGGCAGTAGACATACTGTTCCCAGGCCAACTTCAGGGCGGCGTCGCGGTCGGTGGGAGGGCGCTCCACGGTGCACTCGATGATGTCGCCGGTCACCGAGACGATCTCCGCGCCATAGGTCTCCTGCCAACGACGGAACAGCGCCACGTGACGTTCCGGTGGAGGGCACTCATTCCACCCGCCGAACCGCAGCCAGGCGGGCACGGCAAAGGAATCGCAAGTGGGCACTTTCGCGATATAGGCCGGGAGCTTCGGTTGTCCGCTCAGGATGTCGAAAGGTGCCACCAGCGCGCCCGTGGTCTCGGCTTCCGCCGGCCACGCCTCGGGCTCGGCCGGATGCATGTCATCCTCGAATTGAGCCCGGAGTTCCCCGAGAATCGCCTCGGCTTCAAGGGTGCGCGCGGCCTCCAGGATGACCTCCGGCGTGGCTTCAGCGTGGGCGATCTCTTCCGCCAATCGTCCGACGTCCTCGCGTCCTCCCAGGATGACCGGCCAGAACCGGCCGCGCCCTTCCGCGCGCAGGCTCAAGCAACGGGCTTCCGCTTCATCACCCGGCACGGCGATGAGTTCATAGACAAACGGGGGAAGCTCCTCCGGTGAAGGAGGCTCTTGCTTGCTCCGCCAGTTTCCAAAAAGAGCCATGAACAGTCCTTTCTGCTCCAACTGCCGTCATTCCACACGAGGTCTGGCGGCGAGGTTCAAGTGCTCAAAACAGCTCTCCCTGCTGGGGCGTCACCTCCGAAGGTAGCGCCCGCAACAGCGAGTGAAAGCCCCAGCGCGCATACAGTTCGCGCAGCTTGGCTGTCTCGGGTGGCTTCACCCGTAGTTCATCGATCGTCGGCACATCCGAAAAATCCACCTTGAGCCGGATCATCGCCTGGTTTCGCGCGAGCGCCTCCCGGCTCTGTTCCAAGGCCGCCCGTACCCGCGCAGAGGGGACTTCGCCCACCCGCTGCAACAGTTCCGTCACCGACCCGAACTGTTGGAGCAGACTGGCCGCCGTCTTGGCGCCCACCCCGGCCACCCCGGGGATGTTGTCCACGCTGTCGCCCACGAGGCTGAGGTAATCCACGATCTGTCCGGGCAGCACTCCAGTCTTCTCCCGCACTTCCGCCGCAGCCCAAAGACGCTCCTCCTTGTCGTTCGGATTGGCCAACGCCACGCGGTCGGACACCAGTTGCATGAAATCCTTGTCGCTGCTGGCAATGACCACGCCCATTCCCCCCGCCGCCGCACGCCCAGCCAGCGCGGCAATCCAGTCGTCGGCCTCGACCCCGTCACGGCAATGCGAGACCATCCCGCTGGCTTCCACCCAGGCCACCATCTCATCCAGTTGCTTCTCCAGATCGGACGGCATGGGAGGACGGTCTCCCTTGTACCCGGGCACCAACTGCAGGCGTTCCTCCGCCAACCCGCCGTCCCACACGACAACGGCATGGGACGGTTCGAGCCACTCCCGCAGTTTGGTCACGGCTTTGACAAACCCGAAGATGGCGTTGGTGGGCGCGCCGTCCGGGGACGACAAGGATCGGATCGCAAAGAACGAACGATAGGCGTAGGCATGGCCGTCCACCAGCAGGAGTCGTGGGGAGGTGCTCATGGCGTGCTGAGGCGCGGCGCTCTAAAACGCGTCACCCGCCAGCATCAATGCCGGCGGGCGGCAAAGCCACGCGTGGAGGCAGGCAAGTTAGAAGAGCTTGAACTTCTCCTTCACCACGATGACATCCGAGGGCTTCAGGTAGAAGCGGTTGCTCACCTTGCCGTCCATCATTTCCTTGACGTTGACGGTCATGATCTTCTGCACCCCCTCTTCCTGGCGAATGACCATGACCTCTTTGAGGTTGGCCTTCATGGGGTCGTGCCCGCCCGCCTCCATGATGGCCTCGAGGATCGTCAGGGGGCGATCCGTGACAATCTTGCCGGGACGCAGCACCGCGCCACTCAGGTAAACGGGGTACGTAGCTGCCTCCAGCGTGACCATGACCTCCTTCTGCACCAGTTCGGCTTCGTAGATCGCCAGCACTTCCTTTTCCAGTTCAACCGGGGTCTTGTTGATCGCCACAATCTCACCCTTCAGGGGCAGGGCGATCTTCCCATCGCGCCGAACCTGCTGGGCGATATTCATGCTGGGAGCGCCGGGAAAGGAGATCTTCAGCATGTCACCCTCCCGGATGGTCACTGAGGGGGTGGGTTGGGTGTCTTGAGTAGTGATCGGACGGCGGGGCGTGGACTCGCAGCCGCTCAGCACCGCCAGAGCGAGCAAGGCCGCCGCCAGTTGGCCGGCCAAACCGGGTTGGATTCGCGTTTGCCACTGCCGTATTGCCTCAACAAAACTCGCTTTGGTCTTCATGATCGAAATCGCGTTGAATCCTTCAAGGGTCGCTTGCCTGATCAGGGCGAATCTACGCCTAACTAGGCTGTTTTCAAGGAGGAATGAGCGGCCGCCGCACGGCTGGGTGCATCGCAGACTGGTGGGGAGTTCTCAGGCGGGGAGGCAGATTTCTTTTC
>CAYYMW010000025.1:0-30827 GCA_964472515.1 uncultured Verrucomicrobiota bacterium
GTGGTGCTCATGGTCGGACTCGTGGCCACCTCGGGGTTGGTGGTCGCGATCTTCTGGGGACGAGATATCGCGGCACTCTTCGCGCTCCCCTTCTCGAACCTCTATGACGGAGGCAGCCAGGAAGATGAGGCGCGCCCCGTCTACTCCATGGCGGAGGCCAGGCGCAAGCAGGGCCGGTATCAGGAGGCCATCGAGTTGATCCAGGCGCAGCTGGCGCAGTTTCCCAAAGACTTCACCGGCCGGATGCTGCTGGCGGAAATCCTGGTCGACAACCTGGGCGACTTGCCGGCCGCCCAGGCCGTTCTGGAGGAATATGTGGCCACCGGCCACCCGTCCGACAACCAGACGGCCTTCGCGCTTAACCGCTTGGCCGACTGGCATCTCAAGTACCACCGGGACGTGTCCGCCGCCCGTGCCCTTTTGGAACGCCTTCTGACCAGCGTTACCTCCTCAACCTACGCCCACGCTGCCCGCCAGCGGTTGGCCCACCTGAGCGAGGTGGGACAGCAGGCTGTCAAGGACCGGGACCCTTTGCCGGTGCCCATGGCCGATCGCCGCCTCGGGTTGCACGGCGGCAAGCTGCCCGGTCTGCGCCCGCAGGATTCGCCCCTCCAGCTTGCCTCCCAGTTGGTCCGCCAGTTGGTCGAGCGACCCGACGACAACGAGGCCCGCGAACAACTGGCCGTTCTCTATGCCGAGCAACTCCATCGCTTGGATCTGGCTGAACAGCAGCTCGATCAGTTGGCGGCCCAGCCGGGCGCGCCGGATAAGGAGGTGGTCCGCTGGCTCAATCTCAAAGCCGACCTGCAGGTCCGCTGCTCGGCGGATGTCCGCGCTGCCGCCTCGAGTCTTCAGCGCATCATCGAGATGTTCCCCCAGACGGCCGCAGCCGAGAACGCCCGCCGCCGTCAGCAGTTTCTGGCGGTGGAGGCGAAGGCAAAAAAAGAGAGCCAAGTCATCCGGCTTGGCTCTGCGGAAAAGGATCGGGGCGCTCCCGCAGGGGGCTAGCGCAACTGCAGCGCGATGCGCTTGTCGATCTCGCTGGCGAGTTCGATGTTCGACGTGCCGCCCTGCTTCCGGGCCTGCACGATCACCTGGCTGACGCCGGGTTCCACTTCTTCCACCCTGATGCCCACCGTGTTGTTGTCGATCTTGGCTTCCAGCGTGCGGCTCACGGTGTTCTCGGCGGTCAGGGTGCCATCGAAGCCCAACACCTGCTTGGCGGCGCCAAACACCTGGTCGGCGGAGCGCTCGTAGCGGCTGCTGATGCGATCTTTGGAGAAAGGCACGCCCATGCGGGATCGGCCCTCCACGGTCTTATAGCAACCCACCGTGCCAGCCAGGCAGAGCAGTGTCAGGCAAAGCGCAATATATCTCGTCTTCATTTGCTCGCTTATGCAACCACATCGGCGCTAGGCGTCAAGAACTAAGCTGCGGTTTTCCACCCCGCCGGCTCCATGGCCGGAGTCCGTGCGCCGCGGGCGTGAGGCGCCGGCTTCCCCGTGCCGGAACGCCCCTCTAGCAATCCCGGAAATCCGCCGGCTGGTCGGTGCGGCTGGACGCGGAAGCGTCCGCAGCGGGCCTTAAAGCGAGTTGTCGCTGCCCATTCCGGCCTGCCTTGCCGTCCGTCTTCCTGGTGGCTGGCTTGGGACCGGCTTCGCCGGACGAAGCCGGCGCTTGGTGGGGCGCTGCTTCACTCGAGATGCCGTGGACGAGGCGCGAAATCTCCTGCACCGCCGCTTGGAGGAGCCGGGCTTGGCCGCTGAGTTCCTCCGCCGCGCTGGCACTCTCTTCCGAGGCGGCGGCGTTGGCTTGCGTCACTTTGTCCATCTCCGCGATGGCGATGTTGACCTGTTGAATGCCGGTGCTTTGTTCGTTCGAGGCCGTGGCGATCTGGCCGGCAAGTTCGTCCAGTTGGCGGGCTCGCTCCACGATCTCCCGGAGACTCGTGGCCACCTGCGCGCTGATCTCGACGCCCCGATGGCTGCGTTCGATTGAATCCTGGATGATGGCCTCGGTCTCCTTTGCCGCTGTGGCGCTGCGTTGCGCCAGCGAGCGCACCTCATCGGCCACCACGGCAAAGCCGGCTCCGGCCTCGCCCGCCCGGGCGGCTTCGACTGCGGCGTTGAGGGCCAGAATATTGGTCTGGAAGGCAATCTCGTCGATCGTCTTCATGATGCGGGCAATATTGTCGCTCGAGGCCTTGATGGCATCCATGGCCTGGGACATCTTCGTCATCTCCGCGGTGCCCGCATCGGCCGCCTGGCGGGTCTGCTGGGCCAGGCTGTTGGCCTGCTGGGCGTGCTCCGCGTTGCGGCGGGTCATGCTCGACATCTCCTCGAGCGAAGCGCTGGTTTCCTCCAAGGAGGCTGCCTGTTCACACGCGCCCTCCGCCAAGGACTGGCTGGAGGCCGAAATCTCCGCGGACGTGATGGCGGTTTGATCGCTGCTGGCTTGAATATGGTCGATCGCCAAGCCCAGGGGTCGCATCACCATGCGCCGGTTCAGTGTAAAGAAACCGAAACCAATCAGGGCCGCCGCGGGCAGTACCCAAAGCAGCGCTTTGGCCATCCCCGCACGCACCACGGCGTCCACCGCGACAAACGGCGCCTTCAGCACGAAAGCCCCGTGGACCTCCCCCTCCTTCCACCCCTCCATCGGGCCGCCCAGGATGTCCTTCCCGTCCCCCGTGAGACTGGTCTTGGGATCCCCATGACAGGTCAGGCAATCCGCTGACAGGACAATGGGCCGGGCATAGACGATCTCCTTCTTCTGGCTGTCGACTTTGAAGTACTCCGGTTGCTTGCCGTCGGCGAAATGCTGCAGGATTTGATCCTCTTCCGCCGTGGGTTGGTTGCGTGGATTGCGCGGTTGTTGCTTGGGCACGCGGAACGCATAGCCTTCCTTTTCGGCGGCGCGCTGGATGGCCGTCCACGTCGCCACAATTGGCACCGTCTGATAAAGGACGGAACTCTGCAAGTCCTTGCTCTGCTTGAGATCTTGGATCAACTTGGGCCGGTCGTACGCGTTGCGTGAGAAGAGCGCCGAACCATGCTGCCGCATTTCCTCCGCCTCGGTGATGACCAGTTTCATCGTCTTGCGCGTCAGCTCGACTTCGCGCGCACGGAGCACACTGCGCTGCACGATCTGGGTGATCGCTACCGTGATCGCAATGGCGCTGAGGACGCCGAGAATGACTTTGGTGCCAAGTTTCATAACGGGGAATGGAGCGGGTTTGACGGGGGGGGCGCGTCGTTCTTATTCGCAAACCTTCCTCTGCGGCAGGCTGGAGACTCCGTCTCTCTCCTTCGCAGGGGGAACGGGATCGGCTGCGGGCGGCTAAGCATGGTTGTTCTTCGATCCGGCCAGCCTGAGGCTGGCCTTGGACCCAACGCCCTCCTATCGTCAATAACCGGGCTGACTTGAGGTTGCCCAGGTTGGGCCTGAGACTGGCGGCACCGGATTATCTACCGTTTAGGGGGGGGGGCTGAGGTGGATAACAAATTGAATCCGAATAGGTTGTCAATGGGCAAGCGTAGGCGGGCCTTGCCGCCAGGCATGCTCACCCGGCTTCGAGTGGCCCGCCGGTCAGTCCACGCCAAGTCCTCCGGCTTGCTTGGTGGCCGGAGCCAAGGCGCTCTGGTTTAAGCCGGAGACAAACAGTGGGATTCGTAGGTGGGCAACGGGACGCTTTTGCTTCCGCCCGGGAGGGCGATTGGGTATGCATAAGGCATGCAACTGGTCCGTTCGCCTCGTCTTTGCCTACGCCATGGGTTCGCCGCGCTTCTGTCGGCCTGGATGGCCCTGGCCAGTCCCGCCCGTGCGGCGGTGGACCAGGTCATCGTCGTCTTCAAGACGCACTTCGACATCGGGTACACTGACATGGCGAGCAACGTGGTCCAGCGGTATCGCACCACCATGATCGACCAGGCGTTGAACGTCTGCGACCAGTTCAAGGATTTGCCCGCTGAACAGCAGTTCGCCTGGACCCTCCCCGGCTGGCCGCTGAAGACCATCCTCGAAGATTGGCCGGGGCAGCAACCGGCACGCAAGCAGCGGGTCATGGAGGCCTTGCGCCAGGGGCGGTTCGTCGTGCATGCGCTGCCCTTCACTAGCCACACCGAGTTGCTGGAGATGGAGGATCTCGTTCGAGGCTTGGACCACGCCTCACGCCTCAGCCGGAGCGTGGGGCTCCCGCTGCCCCGCGACGCCAAAATGACCGATGTGCCGTGCCACACCTGGTTTGTGCCCACCTTGCTGCGGCACGCGGGAGTGGATTTCCTTCACCTGGGCTGCAACGCCGCCAGCCGCTCTCCTGAGATTCCCCCGCTCTTCTGGTGGGAAGGGCCTGACGGTTCCCGTCTGCTCACGATGTACACCGCCGAAAGCTACGGCACCGGCTTGGTGGCGCCCGCCAATTGGCCGCACCGCACCTGGCTCGCCCTGATCCATACGGGCGACAATCACGGCCCGCCGACGCCTGAGGAGGTCAAAACCCTGCTGCGCGAGGCGGGCGAAAAGCTCCCGGGTGTGCAGGTGCGCATCGGCCGGCTTTCGGATTTTGCCGACGCCCTGCTCGCGGAAAAGCCCACCCTTCCGGTAGTGCGCGGCGATATGCCGGACACCTGGATTCACGGGCCCATGTGCGATCCCCAGGGTGCGCGCCTCGCCCGGTTGACCCGCCCGGCCCTTGCCGCCGCGGAATCGCTGAACACTCTCCAGCGGGCATGGGGGCTCGCGATTCCAGAGATCACCTCCACTCTGGCGGGTGCCTACGAACAGAGCCTTCTCTACGGTGAGCACACTTGGGGAGGCGCTTTGTATTGGGTGACGGCCTACTCCGCCGCGCGCCGCCTCCCTTACGGCGAGGAATGGAAGGCGGCCCGCGCGAACGGCACTTACGCCCGGATCGAATCGTCTTGGGCGGAACACACCGCTTACATCGAGCGGGCGCACGCCTTGCTGGAGCCCGTGCTCGGAGACGGATTGACGGCGCTGGCCCGAAGCGTCGATGCCAAGGGCCGGCGGGCCGTGGTCTACAACCCCCTTCCGTGGGCTCGGGACGGTGTCGTCCGGGTGCGTTGGCCGGGGGGAGCCCCGGCGGCGTTCAAGCCGGTGGGCGGTGGCCCGAATGTCTCCGTGGAACGCGACGGCGAGGACCTGGTCTTCGTGGCCAAAGACGTGCCTGCCATGGGCTACCGCACCTATGTGCCCGCCAAGAAAGCAACGAAAGTCGGAACCCTCAAGGTCGACGAAGCCGCCGCCACGCTCGAGAGCCCGCACTTCACGCTCAAGCTCGACCCGCAGGCGGGCATTATCCGCTCGCTGGTCGCCAAGCGAACCGGGGAGGAATGGGTCGAGCCCGACGCTCCCCACGCTTTTGGCCAGTACCTTTACGAGCGGTTCGACAGCCACCAGGTGCAGGCATTCGTGGATGCCTACGTGAAGATCAAGGCCGATTGGGCCAGCAATGAACTCGGCAAGCCCAACCTGCCTCCCGCTTCCGAGGTGCCGTATCGCGCCGCCGTCCCCAAGGGCTTCAACCTGCGTTTAGACCGCACCGCGGTGGCGGCCATGGCCACCATGCACGCGCCGCCGGGGGAGGGGTTGTCGCACGGCGTCACCACGCGGGTGATCCTCTATCGTGATTTGCCCTGTCTTGATTTGGAGATTACGCTGGAGGGCAAGCCGGCCGATCCCTGGCCCGAAGCAGGCTGGATTTCCCTCCCGTTCAGAATCGACTCGCCCCATTTCCGCCTTGCGCGGCTGGGCTCGGTGATTGATCCCGCCAAGGACATCGTCCCCGGCGCGAACCGCCATTTGCTGGCCCTCGAGGGCGGATTGACCATCACCGATCCCGCCGGGTTGGGCATCGGTATGTGCGCGCTGGACAGCCCGCTGATCAGCCTCGAAACCCCAGGTTGCTGGAAGTTCTCGCGCGACTTCGTTCCCCACCAGGGCCGGGTGTACGTCAACCTCTTCAACAACCAGTGGACGACGAACTTCCGTCTGTGGAACGAGGGCACCTGGACTACCCGGGTGCGGCTCTGGGCGCTCACGCGTCCGGAGGACCGTGACGCCCTGATCGTGCCTTCGGCCGAGACGCGCCAGCCGCTCCTGGCCGGGATCGCGGAAGGGGCCGCCGGCAAGCAAGCCGCCGTGCGCGAGGGGGTGGCGCTTTCACGCAAGGGCGTCCTCGTGACCGCTTTCGGGCGTCAAGCTGAGGGCGGGCCGGTGGTCCTGCGGCTATGGGAGCAGGCCGGCCAGGCCGGACCTTGCGTGGTGAGGCTGCCGCGCGGCGTGCGGGCCGATCGCGTCCAACCCGTCAACCTGCGCGGTGAACCGCTGGGCGTTCCGATCCCGCTGCGTCAGGGCCTGTTCGAAACCGAACTCAAAGCCTTCGCTCCGGCGTCCTTCAAACTGCTGGAGCCTTGAGGCGCGGTCGACAAGATACGCGTGTTGCGGGGCGGGCGCTCCAAGCCGGGTAACGTGCCCGCCTCGGGGGTGCATTCTCCCCCACAGTAGGCTCGCGGCGGTTTCAACGGTGTCCGGCCGGGCGCTTTATGGAGTGCGGCGGCCAGCGTAGCGCGACGCCGCTTTGGACTTGGACGGGACGCGTAGTCAGCGGGACGGAGAACATGCCACCCCGCTCCGCGCCCTGCGTGTCTGGCTTCCCTGCCGTTCCTTACCTCTGCTGCTCTTTCGCCCAGGAGTCGCGCAGCGTCACGGTCCGGTTGAACACCGGCTTGCCGGCCTGCGAGTCCTTCGGATCGGCCGTGAAATAGCCCAGACGCTCGAATTGGTAGCGTACGCTCGGATCGGCCTCACTCAGGGACGGCTCCAGCTTGCAGTTGGACAGCACATCGAGCGAATGCGGATTAAGGAAGGACTTGAAATCCCGCCCTTCCGCGTCGGCATCCGGCTCAGGCACCGTAAACAGGCGGTCGTATAGCCGCACCTCGGTCTGGAAGGCGTGCGGCGCGCTGACCCAATGCACCGTGCCCTTGATCTTGCGGTTTGCCGTCGGGCCGCCGGTGCGGGAATCCAGGTCGGCCGTGCCTTGGATCTCCGTCACGTTGCCGGCTGCGTCCTTGATGACGCGGTCGCACTTCACGATATAGGCGTACTTGAGCCGCACTTCGTTCCTAGGGAAGAACCGGAAGTACTTCTTGGGCGGATTCTCCATGAAGTCGTCCTGCTCGATGTAAAGCTCCCGGGAGAACGGCACTTTGCGCGTGCCGGCGGTGGGGTCTTCCGGATTGTTGATCGCGTCGACTTCCTCGACCTTGCCCTCGGGATAGTTGGTGATGACGAGCTTCAGCGGGCGCAACACTCCCATGCGGCGTTGGGCATGGGCGTTGAGGTCCTCGCGCACGCTGTGTTCCAACAGGGCCACGTCGGTCAACCCATTGTACTTCGTGACCCCGACGCGCTGGCAGAAGTGCCGGATGGCGGCCGGTGTCACCCCGCGGCGGCGCAGGCCGCTGATGGTTGGCATCCGCGGGTCGTCCCACCCGGAGACGAGCCCCTCCTGCACCAACTGGAGCAGCTTGCGCTTGCTCATCACCGTGTAGGTCAGGTTCAGCCGCGCAAACTCGTACTGGTGTGGCCGGGGTTGCGGTACCGGCAGTTGTTCGAGGATCCAGTCGTACAGGGGGCGATGCACCTCGAACTCGAGCGTGCAGATCGAATGGGTGATGCGCTCCACGCTGTCGCTCAGGCAATGCGCGTAATCGTACATCGGGTAGATGCACCATTGGTTGCCGCTGCGGTGATGCTCCGCGTGGCGGATGCGGTAGAGCGCCGGGTCCCGCAGGTGAACGTTCGGTGACGCCATGTCGATCTTGGCGCGAAGCGTCCGGCTGCCGTCCGGAAACTCGCCGGCGCGCATGCGGGCGAAGAGGTCCAGGTTCTCCTCAACCGTCCGGTTCCGGTAGGGGCTTTCCTTGCCCGGACGATCCGGGGCGCCGCGATGGTGGGCCAGGTCTTCGGCGGAAAGATCGCAGACATACGCCTTCCCGAGCTTGATGAGCTGAACCGCGTAATCGTAGAGCTGCGGAAAATAGTCCGAGGCGTAGAAGACGGTCGGGGCCAGCACCTGGTCCGCCCAGCCTTGGATCAGCCAGTTCACATCCTGCTGAATGGAGTCGACGTATTCGACATCCTCCCGGGTGGGATTGGTGTCGTCCATGCGGAGGTTGCAGGTACCCTTGAACTCGCGGGCAATGCCGAAGTTCAGGCAGATCGACTTGGCGTGGCCGATGTGCAGATAGCCGTTGGGTTCGGGAGGAAACCGGGTCACCACTGCCTGGCATCGGGCGGCCGCGAGGTCCGCCGCGACAATGTCGCGGATGAAGTCCGAGGGGTTGGCGGCCGCGCCGTCGGCCGGGGCGGCGGATGGATGCTCGTTGCTCATGACATGCAGAGGGTCCCACCCCATCGGGGTGGTCCTGCCGCCAGCCTACCAAAGGAGTGGCCGACGACTACAGGTTTTTTGGCGGGGGATCAGAATCGGCGTGCACGCGGTGGCGGGCTTGGGCAGGATGCCGGGGTGACGGAAGCGCGCCAGATTCGCAACGTGGCCTTGATCGGTTTCATGGGTTGCGGCAAGTCCACCGTGGGCCACGTGGTCGCCGATCTGTTGGCTTTCGGCTTGGTCGATACCGACCGCTTGATTGAGAGCCGTGCCGGCAAGAGCATTGCGCGGATCTTCGCCGATGACGGCGAGGCGGCGTTCCGCGATCTGGAGCGCCAGACGGTGGCCGAATTGGCCGGCTTGACCCGGCACGTGATTGCCACGGGTGGTGGGGTGGGGGGCAATCCGGAGCACCTCGCCAGCCTCAAGGCGCATGCCTTGGTGGTCTGCCTTTGGGCTTCGCCGGAAGTCATCTGGCAGCGCGTGCGGCATCAAACCCACCGTCCGCTCCTGCAAGTGCCCAACCCGCGCGAACGCATTGCCGAGTTGCTCCGGGAGCGGGAACCGGTTTACCGGCAGGCGGACGTCATGCTGGACGCCGGCCTGCGGCAGAGCCGGGAGGTGGCGACGCAAGTGGCCTATCATTTCCACCTGGCCCAGCAGAAGGCCATGGGTTGACGCGCCTACGGGTCCGCTGGCGGGGGCTCGGTCTTGCTCTCCGGCGCCGGCCCCGGGGCCTCCTCGGGGAGAATGCTGCGCAGCGTGTGGAGGGGGCGGAACAGCGGCAGCAGCACCTTCGGAAGATGGAGCGGCACGCTCTTTGGCTCACCCAGCGTGCCGGTTACTTTGAACTCAAAGGCCTTGGCCAAGGGCAGCAGCACCACCTTCAACAGAGGTCCCACCACCGGCGTGGTCTTCAGCAGTTCGGCCTCCACGCGGGCGTTGACCCGGCCTTGGAAATCCACCGTGCCCCGGTATTGCAGGCGCACGAGTTGGGCGGTGATTTCCAGATCGTCCGTGTGGATGACGCTGTTGGTGATCCGGTAGGTCGCGCGGGCGGCGCTCGCGCGCGAGTTCCCCAAGCCGGGAGCCAGGCTGTTGAGCAACGGCGAGAACAAACCGAAAATCGGGGCGTCCCACAGCAGGCCGTTCCGCATGTCAACGCGTCCGAAGCCGTTCCAACTGTTCCAGTCCGACGGATTGGCGTGGGTGACATCAAGGACGCAATTGACCCGGCCCTCGAGCCGGTTGGTCGGCTGGCTCAACCCGGCCACCAAGTCGTGCAGATTGACCTCGGTGGCCCGCACATGGAGGCGGAGTTCGGGTGCCTGCGGTTGGGTGAAATCGGCGCTGACGTCGCCGGTCATCTGCCCGCCGTAAAACGTGTCGGTCTGGATATTGGTGACGGCCACCGTTTCTCCGCGCCAGACCACCGTGGCTTGGATCTGCGGGATCTGGAAGCGCCAGTAGGAAAGCGGCCCCCCGGCGACCTCAAAGCGCATGTCGGTGTCTTTCGTGCCGCCTTTCAGCGGCAGATGGCCATTCACGCGTCCGTAAGGCGGTTGGGCGAAGCGGTAAGGTTCGATGGCCGCGGTCGTCTGCGGGCCGATGGGACGCGTCACCCGGAACGGATCGATGCGGGCCTCGCCGTTGGTGAAGTACATCCAAAAGTTCGTCAGGCTGATGCCCAGCCCGGGGGCTCGCATCCAGGAGTCCTTGCTCCACAACTGCGCATTCGTAACCACCAGATGCCGGTTGCCGTAGCAGAGCCCGGCCTCGACGCGATCCACGTGGTCGCCCATGAAACTGAAGTTGGTCAAAATGACCGATCCCGCCGCCGTGAGCCGGCTCCAGTCCGCGCGTGAGCCGGACACTTCCGCCCGCACCCGGGGCGGGCCGCCAAACTCGAAGAAACCCAGCACCTTGCCCCCCACTTCTCCCGCCAGGGGCCTGGCCGCCTGCGGATCGATCCCGCTGTCTACCTGAAAGCGGAAGTCGCCGCTCTCCTCCGCATAGCGTCCGGCCACGCTGAGTTCTCCCTCGGGCCGGGCAAGGTGCAGGCGGGTGAGTTCCCAATTGCGATGGGTGCGCGCCCAATCGACCGCGAGGCTGCGCACCTGCACGCCCTGATAGGCGGCGTCGCCGGTGCGGAGGGACCCGTTCATCTCCACCGAAGCCCACAGTTCCCGTGCCCACTCCGGCGGCAGCTTCGTCCAGGCGGGACAGTGGGCGCTGGCGTCCAGGCGCAGGCGTGGAGCCTCGCCGAGCCGCAGTCGCGCGGCCCAGTTGGTTCCCCGGGCTCCGAGCGCAGCCACCAACGAGGCGGGGTCCAATTCCGTGTCGAGATGCACCCTCGCCTCCCGGCTCGAAACCTCCAGCGTCCCCTGCGTGACTCGCGCGGTGCTGCTTCCCAGACGGGCGGACGCCTCCGTCAGCGTCAATTGCGGCGCGGTCCAGTCTCCCCTCAACGCCGCCTCCTGCAGGTGCCAGCGCGGCCAGCTCAGCGAGTCGGCCCGGGCTTGCCACTTCAGCCGCCACGGGGCCAGGTTGGTCCAAAAACCCCAGGCTGGCGTGGTGGCGGGCGCCGGTGCAAGGCGGACGGCTTCCACCGTGGCCTCCAGATGGCCGGCCTCGAACTCGCCGGAGTGGGCCTGGCCCAGGGTGGCGGTCAGGTGGAGCTGCGCCGGAAGCGGTGCGGTCCCCATGTGAACTGCGTTTCCCGCCACGTGATTGCTGCGCGACGAAAACCACGCGGACTTCACCTCGTTGGCCACCAGGCTGAAGGCGGTCCGCCACTGGTTGGTGCCCTCCGGGAGGGCGAGCGTTTGGGCGGTGAGCCGGGCGCTGAGGACACTCGCCCAGCGGGTCTCCGCCTCGTGGGCCGTCAGGGACCAATCGGCTTGTGCCGGGCTGGCGTTGGTGGCGTTCAAGGCCAGGCGCGCCACCAACACGCCCTGGCGCACCTTTGCCCAGGGCGTCTGCGCATCGTCGGCGAGCACCTGCAAGGTGGTGTGGAAAAGGCCGTTGGTGGCCGGTTCCCGGTTCAGGTCCGCCAGCACTTGCAGGTTCCGCAACGTGCCCCAGGGTGTTTGGGCCCCGGCGGCGGTGCCCCGCACCTCGGCACGGAAACTGGCAGGATCACGGGCGTCGCCGCCGAACCGGACCCGGAAATCCGGCGGCGATTGGAAGGCCAGTTCCTGCCACAGCGCGACCGAGCGGCGCAATTGTGCCCGCCAGACCTGGCTCGAGGCGGCCGTTGCCCCGCTGGCCGGAGGCTTGGTGGCCGGGCGCCGCTCCCGAACCGCGCTCGCATTGGTCACCACGCCGCTCAGCCGCAGGGTGGTTCCCAGCAGGTGTGCCTGAAACTCGCTGAATTCCCAGCAATCTCCCGGCAGGAAATTGAGGTGGAGCGAGATGTTCTCCAGGTCCAGCTCCGCGGCCGGCTCGCCCGGCGGGGCCAGCGGCCAGATGGCTCGCCCGTTGAGAATCGTCAGCGCGTCCACTCGGAACTCGCCGCGCCACAGCGCGGGGTAGTTCAGCTTCAGGGCCACCTCGCCCAACTGCAGGTGCAGGTCGCCGTTCCCCCTGGACGAGCCCACCTCCACCGTCTCCGCCACCAAGCCCCGGTACCAGCGCCACCGGAGCCGGTCGAACCGCAAGTCCACGCCGCGCGCGCGCAATTCGGCCTGCAGCGGCGCCTTGATGAAATCCGGCACCCCGATCTGGCTGAAGTAGAGGAAGACGCCAAGTCCGGCCAAAACCAGCAGGAGCACCGCGATCCGGAAGAGCCGAAAAAGCAGTCTCGCCCAATGCCAGAAGCGCTTCCGGGGCGGCCCCATACTACGGTGGCGTTGGTCCGGAGGGAACGGCCGTGAGGTCGGTGAGCACGAAATCGAAAACGCTTAACGGACACTCGAAGATGACCACCCCGATCGGGTCGGGCAGGGTCACCGACGCGTAGGGCCGCCGGGACGGCGCGGTGCGGCCGAAACGGATCGTCAACCGCTGCGGTTGTTCCGCCGGCAGCAACTCGACGGTGACCGAGTAATCCAGCGCCGGGATGCCGTAGCGCGCCAGTTGGTCTTCTCCCCGGGCCACCCAGGCCTCCGCGCGCAACTGGCTGAGGCGGAAGGTCGCCTCTTCCAGCGAGAAGCTGCTGACGATGCCCTGCGAGCCGGGGGCGTTCGCCCACTGGGCGGGCCCCGTGCGCACCAACCGCCGTTCCAGGCCGTTCTGGCGAATCTGGATGGCCGTCACTTGGTTTGTGGGGAAATTCCAAAGCCGCCGGTCACGAAGTTGAAACGCCTGGGTGGGGAGGCGTCCGGAGTCGACCGCCGCAACCACGGAGTTCTCCTGGGAGCGCCGCGCCAGGACCCGGGCTCCGGCCGGGTTGCCGAAATCCACCTGCGCGATGACCGGGTTGGTGACCACCCCGACCGCATTGGTGACCAGCGTGCGCAGGAGATACTGCCGCTTGGGTGGCGCCAGGCCAAAGGGGGCGAAATCCGTGACCACCTCGCGCTCGAATTCGGCGAACTCCAACTCCGCCAGGTTGGACATGAGTTCCAAGGCGGCCAGCGAGTCAGCGGGTGCGGCGTAGGGTTGCACGATCTTCCATCCGTTGGTCTCCCGCTGGAGCAGGAAATGCTCCGCCGCGCTGACCTCGATCTGGTCCACCAGCTCCGGCGAGAAGATCATCAGGCGCCGGTCACAGAACTCGCGAAAACTGGCCAGCCATGGCTGGAAGAGCGAGCGCGGCGCGAGCACCACATTGCTGTGGCTCAGGCGGCGCACGTAGATCTGCGTCGGATCGTTCGTCGGGCTGCGTCCCAACTGCAGCCCCGCCACGATATTGCTGCCCTGGCAGAGGAACAGTTCGCGCGCTGGCGGTTGCAGCCCGTAAGCCCCCAGGTCGGCGTGCGGATCGTCCGTGACGAACCGGCTCACCCGGGCCAGTTGCAGTTGCTGGAGGAGGAAATCCAGCAGCACATTGTTGGCGCGCGTCAACAGCGGACGGGTCATCTGCCAGACCCGGTTGGTGGGTTGGCGCACTACCTCCAGTCCGTTGGTGTTCGGCCGCACCTCGATGCGGTCCAGGTTCCACCCTGCCAGCCGGACGAGTGCGGGGTCCCGCCACTCATCGGCGGAATTGGGCAGCAATTGGAAGAGGTCCTCGCGCACGACAAACAAACCGTCGCGCCCCACCACCTGCACGTACAGTTGCCGGCCCAGCAGCGTATAGGCCCCCAGGCGGAGCTCCGTGCGGGCCTTGCCCCGGTAAAGGGTGAGGATCGCGCCTGGGGGTTCCAGACCGAACGCCCCCAGCCGGTTGGTCTGGGCGAGAATCTCCTGCGCCCCCACGCGCGCGCTGACCCGGAGTTGGGCCACCGCTGTCAGCAACCGTTCGAGACCGGTCGGCAGCATCGGATAACCTGCCGCCGAGGAGAGTCCCCAGCCGTGTTCGCCACGCTCCACGCGCAGAAACACGTTGGTGCCGCGCACCAAGTCCAGCCCCGTGACCTCACTGGTCAACAAGTCCGGCAGCAGCCTGGCTTCGGTCTCCCGCGTTTGGTCGGTGCCCGCCGTGCGCTGCTCGTACAGAAAAATGAAAGCCCCCAAGGCCAGGGTCAGCAACACGAGCCAGCGCGTGGAAGTGGTGTTCATGATGGCGCGTATGCTCTCGTCCGTTCACGCACGACGCCGGTACCAGACCAGCACCCCCAGCAGGATCGCAGCCCCCGGGAAAGCCCCGAGGAGCAACCACCGCAGGCGAAGCATGTCGCTGCGGCTGACTGCGATACGATACTCTTGGATCGGGCGCGGCACCAACCCCGCCAGGTGCCGGGGACGGTCCAGCAGCCAGTTCACCGCCAGGTTGGCAAAATCGAGGTTGGCGTACTTGACGATCGTCTGATTGCCCAGGAATACCGATTCGCCCACCACCACAATCCGCGTCGATCCCCGGTCCGCGCCCACGCCCTGGAGACTGCCTTTCTCCACCGCGGCCGCCAGCGGAATGGCGCCCCGCAGATCGCGGAGCGGGTTTGTCCCCTTCGTGTAGCCGTCCTGGCTGGTCATCAGCAAGGGTTCCACCCGCGGGGCGTCCGGACTCTGCGTGCTCGTGGCGATGGGGCGGATCGACCGCGCCAGCACCAGGTACACCGAAGAGCCCTGCAACGGCTTCGTGACCGGATGTGCCGCGTAGTTGGTGCAAATCACGTCGTTGCCTGTCATGGTGTTGCGCGAGTCGTAGCTGTAGTCATCCCCGACCATGACCCCCCAGGACGCCAGCAAGCGCTCCATTCCCGTGGACTGCGTTTCGGAGCGGTAGAAGCTGAGCAACGACAACAGGCGTCCGCCTTGGCTGAGGTAGCGATTGATCTTCTCTAACTCCGCCTGATCGAGCCGGTTCTGCGGCCCCGCCACGATGAGCAGTTGGCAATCCTCGGGCACCTCTTCCCGCCCTGGCAGCGTCAGCGGCGCAAACTCGATGTTCTTCTGCTGCAACAGGCGCCCAAACTGCGAATAGCCCATGATCGGATCGTCGCTCGTGAGACTGTGCTCCCCGTGCCCTTGCAGGTAGTACGCCTTCGGCGCCTTGGCTTCCTGCAGGGACGCGATGGCCGAGGTAAACAGCGGCTCGCCCTTGAACGCCGACCGGCGCACCTCCTTGCCTCCTGCCAGCAACGAGGTCCAGTCGTACTCGGACAATTCGTTCGCGCGCACCACCTTGGTGCGCAGGTTCGTCTCGAACACCACCAGATCCGCCTCCGCCTGCGGCAGTTGGTACTTGGCCATCACCAGTTGCGCCCGGCCCAGGTCCCGCGTGTAGTCCACATGCTCGACGGTCACCTTGGAACAGGCGTAGGCGTACTCCTTGAGCAGCCCGGAGACGGGCGCAAACAACGGTTCGTTGCGGTTGAACAGGATCGTGACGGTAACGGTGTTGGTGAGCGCTTGCAGCACCTGCTCCGTCACCGGGCTCAGTTTGTAGCGCGCGTCGGTCGTCCACTGGTACCGCTTGAAATGCCGGGCGGCCAGGTAGTTCACCATCAGCACCATGGCCAGCAGCGCCAGCAGTGAGATGGCCACACTCAGACCGATGCCCAGCCGGCGGGTCTGCGAAAAGCTCGAAGGAGGTGGATCGTGGCGGGCCATGGGCTATTTCCAGCGGCGGCTCTCGATGACTTTCAACGTGAGGAACAGGAAGAGCACCGTCAGACTGAGATAGAAGACAATGTGCCGGGTGTCGACCACCCCCCGGGCGAAGTCCTCCATGTGCTCGAGGAGGGAGATGTAATTGACCACGCGGGCGGGCCAGCCAACCCGCGACTCGAAGCTGAACTTCAGGAAGCTCAGCAGGAACAGCGACACCCCCAGCGCAAAGCTGACCATCGCCGCGATGATCTGGCTGCGCGTCAGGGCGGACGCGAAACAGCCCATCGCAACATAGAGGCAGCCCAGCAGCAGAATCCCCAGCGACGTGCTGGCCGCCGGCCACCATGGGAACCGTCCCGCCTCGCTGGTGTACTGGTTGACCATGTAGAAGCACCCCAGCAGCGGCAGCCAGGTGACCGTGTAGAAAGTCAGCGCGGCGCTGAACTTCGCCAGCACCACCTCCAGGTCGCTCACCGGGGTGGTCATCAATGTCTCGAAGGTGCCCGAGGCGCGCTCCTGGGCGAAGAGCCGCATCGTCATGACCGGCACGGCCACCAGCAAGATCATCCAGAAGAACATCGTGCTGTAGAACAACTCCGTCAGCGGGGCGTTGATCGCGTCGCCGTTGTACGCTTCCAGGATCACGCAGAAGCTCACCCCCAGCATCAGCAGCACCGCCGCGATCACCACGTAGCCGCCCAAGCTCGCAAAGTAGCTTCCCAATTCCCGCCGCACCAGGGTCATGTACGCGGTCATGTCAGATCCTCCTCCTCGCGGTCGGGCCGGGTGACGTGCATGAAGATGTCCTCGAGCGTGTGCCGGCTGCGCGTCAACTCCCGCAATGGCCAGTTCCGCGCCACCGCCAGTTGGAACAACGCCGGCCGCAGATCGACCCCGGGCAGCGGCGTCACCGCACAACGGAGGTAATCGCCATCCATCGCCGCCAAATCGAAGTGCTCCACCCCTTCCATCTGCTCGAGACACACCTTCAGGTCCTCAACCGGCGCAACCATCTCGGCCACCACCTGGCCGTTGTCGCTCATTCGTTTCTGCAGGTTCTCGGTCGAGTCCGCCGCCAGGATGCGGCCCTCGTTGAGGATGAGCACCCGCTGGCAGGTCATCTCGACCTCCGAGAGAATATGCGACGAAAAGAGGACGGTGTGCCGCGGGCTCAGGTCCTTGATCATCTGCCGCACCGCCCGGATCTGGTGCGGATCCAACCCGATGGTCGGCTCGTCCAGGATCACCAACTCAGGCTCGTGAACCAAGGCGTCGGCCAAGCCCACCCGCTGCCGGAACCCCTTGGACAAGGTCTGGATCACCTTCCGGCTGACCTCCGTCAACCCGCATTCCTCGGTGACCACATCGACCCGCTCGCGGCTCTCGGCCCGGCTCAGGCCCTTGAGGCGCGCGCGGAACTTGAGGTATTCCCGGACGCGCATGTCCAGGTGCAGCGGATTATTCTCCGGCATGTACCCGATGCGGCGGCGCACCTCGTCCGCGTCCCGGAACACATCGTAGCCCGCCACCCGCGCGCTGCCGGAGGTGGCCGGCATGTAGCAGGCCAGCACCCGCATCGTGGTGCTCTTGCCCGCGCCGTTGCGGCCGAGCAAACCGACGATCTCGCCGGCCTGCACCGTGAACGACACGTCATCGACCGCGGGATGGCTGCCATACCGCTTCGTCAGATGATGCACCTCGATCATCGGCCCTTGGCTTATGGTCGATCCGTTGGTCATGCAGTTAATTCGGCTGCCAAGATGCGGCCTTCATGCAGGATGAGCACCCGCTGGCAGATCGTTTCAGCCTCAGAAAGGCTGTGAGAAGAGACCAAAACTGTGTGCCGGGGGCTCAGCTCTTTGATCATCTGCCGAACCACTGTTGCTTGATCTGGAGCCAACCCCTTGGTGGGCTCATCCAAGATCACCAATTCAGGATTGTGGACGAGGGTGTCGGCCAAGCCCACCCGCTGACGACAGTCCTTCGGCAAGGTCCGGATCGCCCGGTCGCTCACCTCTGCAAGCCCACACTGGAGAAGGACCATGTCCACCTGCTCGGAAACCTCAGTCGAGTTCACGCCCTTTAGCCGGGCGCGGAACTCAAGATAACTCCGAACATCCATATCCAAGTACAGGGGATTGTTCTCTGGCATGTAGCCGATCCGGCGGCGCACTTCGTTGGCGTTCCAGAAGACCTCATGTCCCGCCACCCGGGCGCTGCCCGAAGTGGCCGGCATGTAGCAGGCCAGCACCCGCATCGTGGTGCTCTTGCCTGCGCCGTTGCGGCCCAGCAGACCCACGATCTCGCCCGCCTGCACCGTGAACGACACGTCATCGACGGCGGGATGGCTGCCATACCGCTTCGTCAGATGATGCACTTCGATCATCGGCCCTTGGCCTATGGTCGATCCGTTGGTCATGAAACCGTCATCCGTTTGCCGTATCCCATTATCAAACAACGTGTTCTACCGCACTTCCAATTTGACGCTTCCGCGCTGCGGGACAATGAACGCCCCACGGCGCCGGTGCGCCAGCAATTCGAGCGAGATTTTCTCGCCTTTCTTCTTGGCATACAAGACTTTTGCCATGGAAACCACGTCGTTAACCTCCAGGTCCTCGATGGCCAGGATGATATGGCCTCGCAGCAGTCCAGCATCCGCCGCCTCCGAGTCACGGTCCACCCCGGCAATGAGCAGGCCGTCGGTCGTTGCCAAGCTGAGCCGGTCGGCCAGTTCCGACGTGATCTCCTGCACGCTCAAGCCCAGCTTCTGCCGCACCAAGGCGGCGTTGAACACGCTCGCTTCCCGGATCAGCTTCAACGTGACGGTCACCGGGTCTTTGCCGCGCTTGAGTTCAAGGGTGACGTCGCGCTTGTCTTCGGCGGTGAGCAACTCCTGGATGAAACCGATGAATCCCGGGGGAGTCTTGCCATTGATGGTCAGGATCACGTCCCGGGGCCGGATGCCAGCCTTGTCGGCGGGGCTGCCCTGGTCCACGTGCGAGACCTCCAGGCTGCTGCCCCCGGGGCGCACCCGGGCGCCGAACCAGAGTTCGCGAATCTCCGGCGAGAAAATCTGCGAGAGCGCTTCGGTCACGCGCTTGATCGGGATGGCGAAGCCTATCCCCTGGCCTTCGCGGAACACGGCCACGTTCAGGCCCATCAATTCGCCCTTGAGATTGATGAGCGGCCCGCCGCTGCTGCCGGGATTGATCGCGGCGTCCGTTTGCAACCAATCGGCGATGTCCAGCGGCTGGTTCTCGACTGGCGGACGCCGGCTCTTCGAACTCAGGATGCCGCGCGAGACCGACCCGCCCAGCCCGAAGGGGTTGCCGAGCGCCAGCACGGTTTCGCCCAGATACAGTTCATCGTCCCCCGCGAACCGTACGGCGGGAAACCGCTCCCCCGGTTCCGCCTTCACTCGCAGCAGGGCCACGTCGCTCCGGGCGGTGCCCGCCACCCGTTCCGCTTCATAGGTCTTGCCGCCGGCCTCGTCCAGGAACCGCACCCAGATGCGGGTGGCCCGGCGGACGACATGCTCGTTGGTCAGGATGTAACCCGATTCATCGATGACCACGCCCGAGCCGAGGCTGTATTGGGCTTCCGGTTGGCGTCGCCGGTAGTAGGGACCCCAGAAATCCCGCAGCAGATTCTCGTAGGGATCGTTGATCTCCACCACCGTCTCGGTGCCGATGTTGACGACGCTCGGCATGACGCGCGCAACCGCCTCCACCGAACTGTCACGCCGGGAGTCGCCTTCCGGCGGCAGGCTCGGGGCGGTGGCTGCCCTCGGGCTGGCCGTGAACGCCACCAGGGTGGCAACCACCGTCAGCATGGAACCGATCATCTTCATGTTCTGGAAGCCGGAGCGTCCCCTCGCCATCGTCCCGTGGACCGAGGACGCCATAGGCAAAGCTTGACATTGCGCAAGACCGGAACGAAAAGCAATGCCCAGCTCGCCATGTTGAACACCGAATTCTATCTCCGGTTGCGCGCCGCGGCAACGGCCTCGTCGCAACTGCGCGAGTCCGGCGGATCACCCGCGCCCGCCGAGCACCTGCTGCAACGCATCTGGCTGCACCAGCGCCTGCACCGTCAGCAACTGCGGACTTTGGACGGCCACCGCCTCGTGGTTCTTCATCCCGGTTTCTGGAATCACGAGGCCGGCCCCGATTTCCGCGACGCCGTGCTCCAATTCGACGCGCAGGCCCCCGTCACAGGCGACGTGGAACTCGACCTGCAACCGGCCAATTGGCACAGTCACGGCCATGCCGGCAATCCTGCCTACCAAGGCGTGCGGTTGCACGTGGTCTGGCAGGGCGAAAGCGCCGCCGAGGGCCTTCCCACCTTGTGCTTGGCGGGGGTGCTGGACAGTCCGCTCCAAGAGTTGGCCGAATGGCTGGGCGGGTTCGACGGTGCCGGCTTGCCGCCCGGTCTCGAGGGCCGTTGCGCGGCACAACTGGCCGCGCTGCCGACCGCCGAGCGCAGCGAACTGGTTGCGCAGGCCGCCTTGATCCGGTTGGAGGCCAAGGCCCGACAGTTGGAGGCGCGGGCCCGCGAGGCCGGCCTGCGTCAGGCGTTGTGGGAGGCCATGCTGGGAGCGTTGGGCTACAAGCAGAACTTCTGGCCCATGCGCCGATTGGGCGAGGTCCTTCCTCTTGGTGGAAGCGTCTCGGTGGTCGCCGCCCAGGCCTGCCTGCTGGGGGTGGGAGGCTTGCTCCCGGCGGACCTGGAACGCCGCCAGTCCGAGGGTGACGCCTACGTGCGCGAGCTGTGGGATGTCTGGTGGCGCGAGCGGCACCGCTGGCTGAACGACCTGCTGCCGCGCGCGGTCTGGCGCCTCCATGGGTTGCGCCCGGCCAACCACCCGCAACGCCGCCTGGCGCTGGCCGGTCACTGGCTGGCGGCCCCGGGGTGGGCGGACCAGGTGGAGGATTGGGTTGCCCGCAATGGCCGGTCGGCGGACGTGGCCCAGGGCCTGCGCGAATGCCTCCAAGGCGCCGAAGATGCCTACTGGTCGTGGCACTGGAACCTGACCTCTGCCCGGTTGGGCCGGTCGCAGCCTCTGTTGGGCGATCAACGCGTCACCGACCTCGCGGTGAACGTTATTCTGCCCTGGCTCTGGCTGCGAGCCTCGCGCGGAAAGAACCCTGAGTTGGAGCGGAAGCTCCAAGCCCGCTACCTCGCCTGGCCCGCAGGTGAGGACAACGCGGTCCTGCGCCGACTCCGCCAGCGCATGACACCCGAAAGCTGGAAGGGGTTGCCCCGCACCGCCGCCACGCAGCAGGGATTGCTGCAAATCTGGCGGGATTTCTGCGAGCGCACCAACTCCCTGTGCCAGGACTGCCGCCTGCCCGAGTTGCTCCGGTGAACCACCGCCGCAACTCGAGTTGTCGACGTAGCACGCAAGGGACAGCCAGTCACCACCCGGGAGCCGTCTACCGTTCGATCACCACTCTCATCTTCACCTCCAGCGGTTCGTCCCCGGGCCCGCGGCTCTGCAATCTGGCCGTGTATATGCCGGGAGCCGCGTAGATGTGTTCCAGTTCCCGGTTGATGGTGGTAACCGGCGAACCATCTCCAAAATCGATGCTGACCGGCCCGGTGGTGTTCCAGAGCCGGTTCCAGAACCGGACCGGGCTGCCGGCGCGGGCGTCGCGGATTGGTGAATGGTACAACCATCCCGCGCCACTGCGCGGGCCGCGCTGAGCGTCCCACACCCGCAGTTGCGCGTAGTCCCGATCCTCGCTCCCGTCATCCGTCCAGACCCGGAGTTCCTCACTGTACAGGCCGGGCTTGTCCGCTCGCACGGTTGCTCGCGGCCCTTCCACTTCGCGACCATCGTGCAGCCACCACTGATGCCGGACAACGCGTCGTCCGGGCCGGGCCACGCTCCGGGAACCATCCAGTTCCACCGCACCCCCGGGCATGGCATAGTGGTAACCGCCCGCCA
Organism: uncultured Verrucomicrobiota bacterium; assembly: GCA_964472515.1. GTDB lineage: Bacteria > Verrucomicrobiota > Verrucomicrobiia > Limisphaerales > J093 > CAYYMW01. The sequence continues at coordinate 21,525 of CAYYMW010000025.1, forward strand.
CGGCCAAGACCGGGTCGGGATAATCCCGCAGGTACGCTTCAAGCAGGAACGGATACGAGCCCAGGCTCCGCCCGTCTCTCGCGATTCCCCAATGCAGATGCGGGTCGTTGCCTTGCGATCGCCGCCCATCCCACGTCATACCGGTGCGGCCCAAGGTCTGCCCGGCCGCCACCTTGGCGCCCGCAACCAACCCTGGGAGGATCGTCTCCAAGTTCATGTGGTAGTACGTGACTTCCACTCCCGAAGCGCCATCGACTTTCAGGCAGTTCGAATCACCGTCGCCCTGCGGGAGGGGGGATCGCCCAAGACTCCCACCCAGGCTGGCGAGCACCTCAAGTTCGTCCGGGATGGCTCCGAAATCCTCGCCTCGGTGGTAGTACAGCTTGTTGTACGGCACCAGGGCGCTCCAGGTATTCCGGTAGGTGTTGGCCTGCCAACGGTATTGGCGGATCGGAAACCGCAGGGTGGACGATCCCCAGGTCGCCCCCTCTGCGACGCAGGAAAGCCGAACCTCGCCGTCGACTCCGGGCAATGGATCCAGTTGAGGGGTGGTGGCCCAGTTGCGGGTCGTCTCCACGTAGAGCCGCAGGCCGTTGACCAGTTGTGGCGGTTCGAACGGGCGCGCCCAGAGCGTCGCACGTGTGCCGCCCACCTCGATCTGCACCTCAGCCGATCGGAGGGTGCGGTGATCGGCGGCCTCCGGGATGAACCAGTCCGGCCAGGAGTGCTCCTCCAATCCCAGCAATCGCACGCTGCGCTCGATTTCCCCGGCCGGCCCCGTCACCCTGACCTCCTGAGGTTGTCCCTGCTTCAGGTCGATGAGCACCGGCCAACTCTCGGCCGCGCTCAACGCCCCGGCAAGCGACGGCGCCAGCAGAATAGCCAGGTGAAGGTACAACGCGGTCCCGTGGCTCCGCCTTGCCGCCCCTCGGACTAGCCGCATGATGCACTGCATAAAGTTAGCTGCGGGAAGCCCCAACCCTGAACCAACACCGTCGCTTTGCCCCCTGCCAAGCCCTCCGGGGCCTCCGCGGCCTGCACGGAATGCCGGAGGGTCGGAGCCCGGCTCGTTCACGTGCCTCCGTCCGCCTTCGGCGAGAGCACCACCTCCACCCCCTCGCGCGCGGCTTCCACCACCAAGCTGCCGCCTTGCGCGCGCACCAAGGCTTGGCCGTGCTCCGCCATCTTGAGCACCTTGGCATCGTCGTGCGTGGGATCGTGATGAAAGGTAAACATCCGCCTTACCCCTGCCTTCATGGCGAGCATTACCGAATCGTCGATACTGCTGTGGCCCCAGCCCACGTGCCGCTCGTACTCGTCGGCGTCGTATTGGGAATCGATTACCAGCACGTCGGCGCCGCGCAGGAACTCGATCAGGCGGTCCTCCTGGCTGCGGGCGTAGCCCATGGTGGCCTCGGCGTCGGCGCCGTACTCCCGGCTGGCCAGGAACCGATGATAAGGCTCGATGTCCGGCAGATAGGCGATGGATCCGGCGGCGCTGGTCAGACGATAGCCCGTGCAGATGCCCGGATGGTTCAGGAACGCCGCCTGGACGGCCACCCGCCCGATGTTGAACTTGAAGTCCCGCAACTCCTGGATGCCGATGTGTCCCGGCATCTGCTGCAGGCTGACCGGGAAATACGGACTCTCCATCTGGGCCGAAAGGGTGATCTCCAGGCCGCGTCGCGCTCCTTCGTAACCCAGAATCCGGATGCGGTTCCGGGGATTGTACGCCGGCACAAAGAAGGGGAATCCCTGGATGTGATCCCAGTGGGTATGCGAAACCAGGATCGTCAGGTGGATGGGCCGCTCGCCGAATTCCTGCATCAACGCCATCCCCATCGGCCGGATGCCCGTGCCCGCATCGAACGAGATAATCTCCCCTTCCGCCCGCACCTCAATGCAGGCGGTGTTGCCCCCGATTTGTAGCGTCGAGGGTCCGGGCGTCGCGATCGAACCGCGCACGCCCCAGAAATGCAGCTTCATGGGCTCCGGAGCCGATTCCACCCGGGCGGGTTGCTCTCCCGTGGCCCCGCTCGGGGCGCCTACGGTGCGGGCCAGCAGATCGATGAGATCCTGGCTCCGCACGGGCTTGACCAGGTAATCGTCCGCGCCGGCTTCCAGCGCGCTCTTGCGGTCGGTGGCGTAGCCGCTGCCCGTGGTCACGATGATCCGCGGCCGACCCACGCGGTCCGCGTGGTTGCGCAGGGCGCGGCAGAACTGAAAACCGTTGCAGCGCGGCATCAGCAGGTCGCAAAGAATGGCGTCCGGCCGGTTTAACAAGGCCGTCTGGAGCCCCGCCTCCCCATCGGACGCCTCCAACACCCGCCATCCCGCCAACGCCAAAGCGCTGGTCATGCCGGCACGAAAGATCTCGTCGTCGTCGATTACCAGAACGGTTTTCATGTGCCCTTAGATATAAGATCACCATGGCAGAAGCTGGCCAGAAGACAAGCCCGGCCTTTCGCAACTTCCTTGCGCCACGGTGGCCGCGCCACCAGACGGCCTCCGGCGGGGGTTCCGGCTTGGTCGGCGCGAGGGCGCGAGGAATTGGGTGGAATCGGGATTGGCGGCGGGCTGCAAGTATGTTAGTAGCATCCGCAAGCCATGGCGAACGCCCGTCATTGTCGCAAGCACCCCGCCCCCAAACCGGGTGAGCCGTTCCGGTTTCGGGCCATGGGTGGCTGGCCTCCGGCCTCGCGGCGCCAGACCCGAGGGCCTGCGAAATCGGCGGCCTTGGCCTTCCTCATTCACCTATGAAACCATCCAAGTCGAATTCGCTCTCCCCTGGCAAGCGTGTCACGCGCCGCAAGTTCCTTGCCTCAGGCGCCGCCGCGTCGGCGTTCATGATCGTCCCCAGCCGCGTGCTGGGAGGCGACGGCCAAGTCCCGCCCAGCGAGCGGGTCAACCTCGCTTTCATCGGCGTCGGCTCGCAGGGATTGCGGGTGATGTTGGAATTCCTCAAACAGCCCGATGTGCAGGCGGTCTCCGTGTGCGATCCAAACCGTTCGAGCGCCGATTACCCCCAGTGGGGCGAGAGCGAGTTCTGCCAGGGGGTCCGCGACCTGATCGGTGCCAAGTCGGGCTGGGAGTGGCTCAGCCCCAACCAGCCCATGATCCGGCTTACCCACAGTTCCCAAGTGCCCGCTGGCGTGGCCGGGCGCGAGCCGTGCCGCAAGATCGTCGAAGGCTACTACGGCTCCAAGAAACGCTCGGGCGAGTACCGGGGCTGCGCGGCCTATGCCGATTTCCGCGAGTTACTCGAGCAGGAGAAGGACTTCGACGCCGTCGTGGTCGGTTCGCCCGATCATCTGCACGCCCCCATCGCGGTGGCCGCCATGAAGCAGGGCAAGCACGTCTTCTGCCAGAAACCGATGACGCATGACATCTACGAGGCGCGCATCATGGCCCAGGTGGCCCGGGAAAAGAAACTGGCCACCCAGGTGGCGGTGGGCCCCCAAGCCGCGGAGTCGACGCGCTTGCTGTGCGAATGGATCTGGGCGGGGGCCATCGGCCCGGTCCGCGAAGTCCACAACTGGTCGAGCCGCCCCTTTTGGCCGCAGGCGCTGGATCGCCCCGCCGAGAAACCCGCCGTGCCGGAGGGGTTGGACTGGAACCTCTGGCTGGGACCCGCGCCGGAGCGCCCGTATCATCCAATCTACCAGCCGTTTGTCTGGCGCGGCTGGCATGATTTCGGATGCGGTTCCTTGGGCGACATGGGTTGCTACAGCTACGATGTGATTTTTCGCGTGCTCAAACTGGGGGCGCCGACCAGTGTCGAGGCCATCACCACCGAGCGCTACGCTGAGACCTACCCCGCCGCTTCGATGATCCACTATGCTTTCCCGGCGCGCGGCGAGATGCCTCCGGTGAAGCTGGTCTGGTACGACGGCGGTATGCGCCTGCCGCGGCCCGACGAGTTGGACCTCGGGCTTGAGCTTGAAAAAGAAGGCCTGCTCTTCCGGGGCGACCGGGGCGCGATCCTCTGTGGCTTCACTGGGGAGAACCCCCGCCTCATTCCCAACGCGAAGATGGCCGCCTTCCAACCACCGCCCAAGACCCTGCCCCGGTCGCCGGGTAATGAACGGGAGTGGCTCGACGCCTGCAAGGGAGGCAAGACGCGCCCGGGTGCGAACTTCGAGTTCTCCAGCGTGGTCACCGAATCGCTGCTCCTGGGCAACGTGGCGCTGCGCACCGGCCGCAAGCTGGGTTGGGACTCCGCGAAGATGGAAGCCGTCGGCGGAGGGCCGGAGGCGCAGAAATTGGTGCGCTGCGAGTACCGGTCCGGTTGGTCGCTATAGCGCCATGGTCGTGCGGCCTGAGTCTGCGGGCGGGTGCGACGGCACCCGCCCCCGTCGCTTCTGGTGGGCCGTGGCGCCCGCCATGGTGGTGCCCTGCCTCGGGGCGCTCTGCTATTTCATCTGGTTCAAGGATTCGCTGACGGCACGGTTCCTCTACGGAGCCACCAAGGTGTTCACGCTGGCATGGCCGGTGGTGGCCACTTTGGCCGTTCTACGAGCCTCATGGCCGCGCCTGGAGCGGTCTTGCTTCTCGTGGCGTGCGGCGGGGGAGGGGATGCTTGCCGGCTTGGGCATCGTGGCGGTCATTTTCGGCGTGATGCAAACGCCTTTGCGAGAAGTGGTGGCTGCCGGCACCCCCGCCATGCGTGCCAAAGCGGAAGCCTTCGGCATCCTGGAGCACTATTGGCTCTTTGGCTTGCTGCTTTCTACCGTTCACGCCCTCCTTGAAGAGTACTACTGGCGGTGGTTCGTCTTCGGGCGCTTGCGAGAGCGACTCTCCGTGGTGCTCTCCCATCTGCTGGCCGCCGTGGCGTTCGCCTCACACCACGTCGTGATCACCGGGGTTTATTTCGGTTTTGGCTGGGGCGCGCTCTTGGGCGCGATGGTGGGCGTGGGCGGAGCGATGTGGAGCCTCCTGTACCAAAGGCATGGCACGGTGCTTGGGGCCTGGATCTCCCACATCGGAGCTGACTTGGCGATCCTCTCAGTCGGCCACCAACTCCTGTTTGGCACTTGGCTGTGACGGGGCAGGCGAAAGCCGCTTGTCTTGGGGGGGTTGGCGTTTGAACCCGACCCGGATGGGCGTCCTGCCGTGTTGCGAATCCTCTTTGACCATCGTTGTAATGTGTTGTTGATGTGGTACTTATGTGATCATGCCTTTTCCCTTGTGATCTTGACCAAGTGTGCTATACTGAGTTTGCATAATTATGAATACCAAGGCTTTAGCAGACATGCGGTGGGTAGGTGTCTCGGGACTGGCTGTCGGTGCGTTGGCAACCCTGCCTGACGTGGAGGCGTCCATCATCATCGGCGATTCCGTCGGTGGTAAGGTCGGTTTCGGTAGTGGCTATGGAGCTACGTACGACATCAACTACCCAGGCCCGGGTTTGTTGAACTTCGCCACAGCATCAGCAGGCGGGATCAAGCAAATCCAAGTGCAGGGAGGGACATATGCCCAGTTCAAGACGAATTCGAATCTCTTGGCCTTGGCCGACGCAGGTGCGAAGTGGGGCACTCTTGTCGGTGCGTCTACGGCTGGCGCCTTTGGTACCCATCGCCAAAGTACGTCCTACGCCCCTGCCGGATACTCACATCGCTACTTGCTCTTCAAATTCGACACTGGTGGCAGTACGATTCGTTATGGTTGGGCTGACTTAAGCCTTGTCAACAACCCTGCGGCCGGGCCGGACCTTACCATCCACCGCTGGGCCTACGATGACTCCGGCGCCGAGATCGCCGCTGGCGCCGTCCCCGAACCCGCCTCCGCTGCCGCTGCCACCGGCATGGCGCTCGTGCTGGGAGCCGCCGGCGTGCGCGCCTGGCGCAAGCAGCGTCAGACCAAAGCCTAAGGTCGAGGAACAGTTTTACCGTCGCCCTCCGGTGCGCCTTGGTGCCGGAGGGCGTTCTTTTTTGCTGCCTGCCATCGCTCAGCGGCTGAGGCCCGCCACATAAGCAAGAACCAGTTCAGGCAGGTCCTCACTGTAGCCGCCCTCCAGCACATGGCAGAGTGGACGGCCCGTTCGCTTCAACCGCTGCCCCAGCCACTCGTAGTCCTCTGCTTCCAACGGCGCCCCACCAACGGGATCCTTGCGGTAGGCGTCGAAACCAGCCGAGGCGATCACGATCTCGGGCTTGAACCCCTCCAAGTCGGTGACGGCTTGCTCCAGGACGGCTAGATAGTCCGCCCGGGTGGCCTCCGGCCCCACCGGGTAATTGAAGGCATTTCCTTGCGGTCCCGCGCCCGTGTGCGGGTAGGCGGGAAATCGATGCACCGAGTAAAAGGCGCATTGCGGCACGCCCTGCAAAATCGCTTCCGTCCCGTTGCCATGGTGGTAGTCGAAATCGAACACCGCCACTCGCTGTTTGCCGCGCGCCACCGCTTCGAGCGCCGCGATGGCGGCATTGTTCAGATAACAGAATCCCATCGCGCGATCCGCCGTGGCATGGTGACCGGGGGGGCGCATCAGGCTGAACGCCGCACGCCCGGCCAGGGCTTCCTCCAGCGCGAGCAGCGCCCCGCCGGCGCTTCGCCGGGCATGGTCCGCAATCCCCGGCAGTCCGGGGGTGTCGCTGTCCAGGTCTTCCGGGTGCTCCAGGCGCGTCAGCAGCGCCTCGGAATGCGCGCGTGCAATTTGCGCGGAAGTGGGCGCGATCGGTTCCGCCCATGACAGCGATACCCGGTCCTGCGCCTTGAGTCGGTCAACCGTGCGGCTCACTCGCTCCGGCCGCTCTGGATGGCCCGGGTGCCGGTATTGGGTGCATCGTGGGTCGGTGATGATCGTCATGGCCCCGCGGAAGTTGATGCCTGTCCCATCATGGGTGCAACCAGTAGCATCCGCGGATGCGCCTGCCAAGCCCCAAACCGAGGCGCGCTCGCTTTTTTACGCACCGACAATGCAAAAGGCAGCCCCGAAGCGATCACGCGCTTCGGAAGGCTGCCTTCTGGTGATCCAACGGCCCTGTGGCCGGGCTAGTTGAGTTTCTTCAGCGCGGCCTCAGCCCGCTTCTTCGCGCGGTCGTCCTTCGATTTCTCGAGCACGGTGCGGAGGGCCTTTTCGCGCAATTCCTTCGGAGCGTCCTTCAGGTCGCCTTTCGCGGCCAGACTGCCGAGCGCCAGACAGGCATCCTGCGCGACGGTTTCGTCATTCGTGCGGGCCAGCAGCCACTCGATCGCCGCGCCATTCGGAATGCCGCCCGCCACGGATACGGCCAACCGCTTCTCTTCGGGCCGTTGCAGCAGGGGCAGCACCTCGGTGAGGTATTCCACCCGCTTGCCGTCGCCGAGCTTGGCGTCGCCTTCGACGAATTGCAGGAACCCGCGGACTCCCAGCACCTGGTGCGCGGGCTTCTTGGCGGACTTGGCCAATGCCAGCAGCGGCTCTGCCACGCCGGCGTCCTCCGGCCAGGTGTTGGACCAGGTCGAAAGCGTGCGGACGGCTTCATCCTGCACCCCTTCGTTCGCGTCCTCCAAGGCTGCCTTCACCGCGCTCAGGGCTTCGTTCCCGCCCACACTGGCCAGTGTATGCAGCGCGATCTTGCGCACTTCGGCGTCGGTGTTCTTGGCCAGCGGCAGCACATGCGGCAGGCAGGCCGTGCCCAGCCGGCTGCAGATGGCCAGCAGCGCCTTTTCGAGGTCGCCGCGTTCTTGCGCCCCTTGGGTCTTCGCCAGCAACTTGGCCAGATCTCCCGCCTGTTGGGCTTCCCCAATCGAGCCGAGCGTGGTCACCACGGCGTTGCGCACTCCGGCGTCAGGATCGTTTGCCAGGCCAACCACCGCCGGCAGCGCCGCGGCGATCCGCCGCTGGCCGGCGACTTCCACCAAGGCCTGCTTGGTCTTCCCGGTGGCCTTCGGGATCCGCGCCACGAGCTCCGCATCGGCCCCCGCGACCGTCAGCTTGGCCAACGCGAGCTTCGCGGCTTGCGCCACGGCTTTGTCATCGTCCGCCGCGCCTTCCAGCAGCACGGGGATGCTTCCCAACTGATTGAACCGTTCCAAGGCCTCAAACGCGGCCATCCGCGTCTTCGGGGTGCCAGTGCGAGCCGTCTTCTCGATGGCTGGCAGGGCCGCCGCATCGCCTCGATCGGCCAGCGCCACCAAGAGCAGGGGCTGCCGGTCCGGAGTGAGTTTCGCCAACTCGTTCGCCAGCGCCACGGTCGCCTCGCGCCCCGGCAACTCACGGGTCACGCGCAACCCAACCGCAAACAGCGCCTTGTCTTCCGACCGCAACTGTTCTTGCAGCAGGGCGATCCCCTTGCCCTGCCGGGCCAGGATCGCTCCGCGCGTGGCTTCCGCCAGGCGCTGCTTCGGCAGCTTGGCCTTCCGGATGGAGTCGTACAGGCGGACGGCGTCGCTGGCCTTGCCGGCTTCCATCAACTGCTCCGCGCAACGGACCAGACCGTACGCCGCTTCCGAACGAACCGCCTCCGGCGCGCTCGCCATGGCCCCCGTGAGGGCGCTGACCGCCCCGCTGCCCCCGATCCGCCCCAAGGCCGACGCCGCGGCCTCGGCAACCTGCGTGTCCGCGTCCTTCAGTTTGGCGGCCAGTGCAGGCACGGCCTTGGCGTCCCGCTTGACGCCCACCGAGTTGATCACCCCGCTCAGGATGCGGCCTTGCGCCTTGCCGAGTGCATCCCGCAAGGCCTCGGTGGCCGAGGGATCGGTAATGTCTTCCAACGCGGTGCGAGCCCAGGATGAGTAACGCTCTTCCAGCAACATCGGCGCCAGCGTGGGCACCGCGCTCTTGCCGCCGTAGATGGCCAGGCGTTTGCAGGCCAGGGCTTTGTCTCCGGCCGGCGCGTCCGACTGGATGATCTTCAGGGCTTCGCGCTCCTGTTCCGCCGCCGCGGGGGATTGGGCCGCCGAAGCGAGTTGAATGAAGGCGCCCAGCAGGGTGGCGCAGGCAACCGACCGGATCGAAATCGTCATAAGCATGCTCATGTTCATGGTGAAAGGTCGGTGGTTTACACGTGCCACGGTTCGCGCCAGGCCTCGGATCTCATCCGGTTGGCCTCCTCGTCCCCAATGAACTCGTTCTTCCGCGGATTGTACTGGAGCTTGCGCTTCAGGAAGAGGGAGATGTTCGCCGCGTTGCAGGTGATATGCGACTGGCAGGCCACATCCGCGTTGGCCCGCGGCTGGCTCCGGTTCTTCACCGCATCCAGGAAATTGCGGACGTGGAAGTCGGCCGGGTAACCGCCGATCTTCGCGCCCCGTCCCTCCAGCAACGCCTTGTCGCTGGCCTCGATGTCCCCGTTGTCCGCCGTTTCCACCCACCCCTTATCC
>CAYYMW010000026.1:0-30573 GCA_964472515.1 uncultured Verrucomicrobiota bacterium
CCCCGGCCCTCCCCTTCGCGGCGAAAGGGAGGACCTGCGCTCACCGGCCAGCGCTCAAGCGCGGTGGCTGTAAGGGAGCTTCCACGGGGCGCGGTAGGGGGTGCCGACGAGTTGGTCGGCGTCGCGGTGGTTGGCGACCTTTTCCTTCACCGGGTCCCAGATGAGCTTGTGGCCGCTGCGATAAGCCAGGTTGCCCAGGTGCGCCACGGTCGAAACGTGGTGCCCGAGCTCGACGTCCAGCACCGGCCTCTGGCGGGACTTCACGCAATCCAGGAAGTTGCGGACGTGCTGCGGGTGCGGCGCGCCGCTGGGTTTGACTTTGGCGGGCTCGAGGTTGGCCTTGGTCTTCTCGATCACCAGTTCGTAGCCGTCGCTGTTCAGCAGGATGGTGCCCTCGGTGCCGGACCACGAAACACCCCAGGAACGCCCGTTGAGGCCCACTCCCAGGCCGCTCTTGTGCTCCCACACCAGCAGGTAACCGGGGAACTCGTAGACCGCCACCTGCGAGTCGGGCGTCTCGCGCATGTCAGCCTGCACATGGATGCCGCCGCTCGAACAGGCGGTGCGCGGAGGCTCCACCGGCATGCCCATGAGCGCCATGTTGAGCAGGTGAACGCCCCAGTCGGTCATGAGGCCGCCGGCGTAATCCCAGAACCAGCGGAAGTTGTAGTGGAACCGGTTTTGGTTGAAGGGCCGTTTCGGCGCGGGCCCGAGCCAGCGGTCGTAATCCACCCCGGCGGGCGGCGTGCCGTCGGCGGGCCGGCCCATGGTGGGCTGCCATTCCAGCCAGGCCCAGGCGCGCACCATGGTGACCTTGCCGAGCTTGCCGGATTTCACGAACTCCGCCGCCTCGATGATGTGATTGCAGCTCCGCCACTGCGAACCCATCTGGACCACCCGGTTGAACCTGCGGGCCGCGGTGACCATCGCGCGGCCTTCGTCGATGGTCTTGGCCAGCGGCTTCTCCACATAGACGTCCTTGCCCGCCTCGCACGCCTGGATGGTGGGCAGGGCGTGCCAGTGGTCCGGGGTGGCCACGATGACCGCATCGACGTCCTTCCGTTCCAGCACGCGCCGGAAGTCCCGTTCGGTAGCGGGCGTCTGGCGTTCCTTGGCGGCGCAGACCTTCACTCCCGAAGCGAGATGGGCGTCGTCGATATCGCAGACCACCGGGCACTCGACCTCCGGGTTGGCCAGGAAGAATTCGAGATCGCGGCATCCCTGCCCGCCGCAACCGATCAGCGCCACCCGCAGCTTCTCGCTCGCGGCCGGTTCTCCGGCCCGCAGGGAACGAATGAACGGCCCGGCCAGCGCGGCGGCGCCGGTTCCCATGGCGGTGGTGCGGACAAATTCGCGGCGGGTGAGCGTTTTCATAAGCGCATGTTCGACGATGCGCCATGCTAACCACGGCCGGTATGCTTGGCGATCAAAACGAACGGGAACAGTCGGGAGCGTGGCTGCGACAGGGAGAGTTCACCGCAGTGAAGATTTGGTGTGGCCTTGGGACAGACAAGAACCTATGGTTAGGGTCATGAAACGCGTCTTGACCCGTCGTGGCTTTTTGAGCCGTTCCGCGCTCGCCTTGGGCGCTTTGCCCGCCGCCCGTCTTCTCTCCGGCCCCAACCTCCTCGCCGCCACCGGCGCCGGGGATAAGCTCAACTGCGTCCAGATCGGCTGCGGCGGACGCGGCATGGACCATGTCAACGCCGTGGTCGGCGCCAACAAGCAGAATCTCATCGGCATCGTGGATGTCTTCGAACCCCGCCACGACGTCGTCAAGAAGTGGCTGCGCGACCACGACGCGAACCCCGACCGCGTGCGCACGTTCGTCGATTACCGGAAGATGTTCGACGCGATGCACAAGGAGATCGACGCCGTCTTCATCGCCACGCCCAACCACCAGCACACCCTGCCCGCGATGATCGCCATGCAGTTGGGCATCCCGGTGTTTTGCGAGAAACCCGTCTGTCACGACATCGGGGAGGCACGCACGCTCCGCGCGGCGGCGAAGAAGTACAAGGCCATCACCCAGATGGGCAACCAGGGCCATGCGGAGGAAGGCTACCGCCGCCTGTGCGAATACGTCCAGGCCGGCGCCATCGGGCCCATCCGCGAAACCCATAGCTGGACCAACCGCTCCAACGGCGGCGTCGGCCCGCGTCCGCCCGTGGAACCGGTCCCCGCCGGGCTGCACTGGGAAGAATGGCTCGGCCCCGCGCCTTACCGCGACTTCCATTCCGACCTGCATCCCCACGAGTGGCACAACTGGTACGACTTCGGCAACGGTTCCATCGGCAACATGGGCTGCCACACCCTGGACGGCGTCTTCTGGGCGCTCCAGATCGAGCATCCCACCAGTGTCGAGGCCGAAGAAGTGCGTGGCGGCACGGATGAGCGTTACCCCACGGGCACCCGCATCCGCTGGGACGTGCCTGCGCGCGGCAATTTCCCGCCGCTGAAAGTCTACTGGTACGATGGATTCAACAAACAGACAGTGAAGGAAGAGGTCAAGGGGCTGCGGTCGGTGGTGGGCGAGGGTCGCAACCTCCCGCCCTTGCTGAAGGAACTCCGCGACAAGTACCCGGACGACGAACTGGACAACAGCGACAGTGGGACCCTTTACGTCGGCGACAAGGGCGTCATCTACACCGCCACCTACGGCGGGCGCATGCACATCGTGCCGATGGAGAAGATGAAGGAATTCCCCGCGCCGCCCAAGACCCTGCCCCGGCCCAAGAACGTGGTCATGGACTTCCTGGACGCCATCCGCGAGCGCCGCACCGACACCGCCGTCGGTTTCGATTACGGCACGCGGCTGACGGAGTTCTCGATCCTCGGCAACCTGGCCCAGCGCGCCGGCGAGGGCAAGAAGCTCGAGTGGGACGGCCCGAAGATGAAGGTCACGAACTTCAAGGAGATGAACGCCTTCGTCACGCGCAAGTACCGCAAGGGCTGGCGCTTCTAGGCCCGCACGATCTCTGCCGAACGCAGCACCCGCCGCCGGGCGTCAACCTCGGCTGCGGGTGCGTTTTTCGGTGGCTGCTTACGGTCCCACCCGGAGCCGGTAATAGGCCTGCTGGCCTTGTCCAGGATCGCTGAACACCCTCTGGCCATCCTGTTCCGCAATCCCCTCGGTCACGGGCGTCCAGATCGGCGCGCTGAGGCTGGGGCTTCGCTCGAGCACGAGCTGCGGCCCCGCGGCGCCGTCCCAAACCAACTGCAGCCCCGCGCCCTGCGCACGAGCCAGCAGGCGAAGCTCGGGTTGAGCCGGGGGCAGTACCGAGACCTCGAAACTCCGGGAGACGCTCAGATTCGGAATGCCGTTGTCCGTGACCTCGACCCATGCCGTCGCGGTGGTGTTGGCCAGCGAGGCATCGGGCGTCCAGGTCAACACTCCGGTTGCCGCGTCGATGATCATCCCCGCAGGGCCGCTCACGAGCGAGAACGTGAGGCGCTGAGCCGGGAGGTCGGGATCGGTGGCGGCATTCGTCAGCGTGAGCAGGCTCCCGGCCGGAACGGTTTGGCTGCCGATCAGGGTCAGCGTCGGTGCATGGTTTGTGCTCGGCCCGGTCGATATCCGCCCCGTATTTTGGTTATCAGCCCTGAACTTGGGCCAAGGGGTGGCTGCCAGGGGCGCCGTGCCTTGGATGGCACAGAGGGCGCCACTCTCGGAAACCACATAGATGACGCCGTCGGGCCCGATGGCGGGAGACGTCTTCACGGGTTGTCCCAACGCGTGGCGCCACTGTTGGCTGCCCGCCGTCTGGTCTATCCCGTTGAGACTCCCGTCGTCAGCGCCCATCCAGACCAGACCGTCCGCCCCGACCGCAGGGGTAGACCAGATAAGACCGCCAAGCTGGAGTTCCCACGAGCGACGCCCGGTTTGTTGATCCAAAGCCCACGCGGTGGCATCTGCCATGCCAAAGTAGAGCAAGCCACTCGCGCCGATCGCGAGTTCAGAACCGTCCGAGCTACGCAGCGTTGCCCTCCAGAGCTCGGTTCCTGTTTCTGGAGCCAGGGCGACCACCGTCCGCGCCGTGTTACGAACGAAGAGCGCGCCTTCACTCAGCGCGGCGGACAGCCGCGCCGCCTCGCCCAGAGAGAAGGTCCATTTCAAGCTCCCGTTCTGCGTGTCCACGGCGTAGAGAACCCCTTGATCGTCTCCGAAGTATAGGCGCCTGTCGGCGCCGAGGACCGGCGAACCGGTAATGCTGTTCGAGGCGGAATAATCCCACAGACGGGACCCCGTCCGGCCATCCAAGGCGTACAGACGACGATCCAATGAACCAACGAACACGGTGTCATCCTCGCCCAACGCCGGTGGTGTGCTGATCTCGGCCTGCGTGGCAAATGACCATCGCTCCGCACCCGTGGCTTCATCAAGGGCGAGCAGTCGGCCATCCCACAACCCCACGTACACTCGACCTTGGTGGCCGACGGCTGGGCTCGTCGTGCTCCCGTTGCTGGCAAAACTCCAGAGAGCCTGTCCTGTACTGGCGTTGACTGACACAACACCTTCGGTCGTTCCCACCAGCACGTTATCGCGGAAACCGAGGGCGGGACTCACGTGACTATTGATGATCGGATATTTCCACTTCAGATCGCCGGGCAGACACTGAAACGAAGCCATGATCGTTAGGTCACTGCCGATCACCACCTTCATCGGGTTGTTGGTGCCAGTCAGATCCCCGGACCAGCCGAGGAATTCGCGATTGGTGGACAGCGCGGCGATTTCCACTTCCGTGCCATCGATGTACGATTCCAGATCGGGCATCAGTTGAATTGCCCCGGGTCCAACCACCTTGCGGGTGAGGAGGTAAGCGACATCCACCCGCAGGTCAGGCACCTCGATCCGTCCAAGCGCATTGCTGGCGACCAGCAAATACTGTCCGGCTTGGGCTGAAGATAGATTGGTAAGGACCAGGTAGTTGCAGTTGGGCGCATCAGGGAGTGGTTGACCGTTCAAGTACCATTCAAAGGTCAACGGCATCTGACCGGCAATTACCGCCCCCACGACCACCTTGCTGCCCAGCCGGGCAGCCTGGGCCTTGGGCAAGCCAACCATGGTGGGAGGGCCGGAGGTCCTTGCTGTGGAGGCTCGATTCCCGGCATCGTAGCGGAACTTGGGCCACGCGGTGTCCGCCAACAAAGCCGTGCCTTGGATGGCGCTGACAACGACGCCGGACGATAAGAGGAGGGCTCCGGTGGGGGTCACGGCGACTCCACCGGTCGTAAACGGCAGCTTGTAGCGCCATTTGAGCTGATGAGTCTCGCCTTCCAAGGCAATCAATTCCACATCGGTAGTCACGTACACCGTGCCGTCGGCTGCCAATGCCAGGGGGCCGGGGCCACCCGATCCTCCACCGCTCGGGCACGTCCACTTGGTCTGCCCTGAGGCCGGATCAAGGGCGTAGAGTTTCTTGTCGCTGCAGCCGGCGAAGATGGTGCCATCGCCTCCGATCACCATGCTGCCGACGCCTATGCTGCCGCCGAGTTGGGATTGCCAGAGTATCTGCCCGCTGACGGCAGCCAACGCGTAAACCGTCTTGTTTCCGGAGCTGGCGCAAAACACCGTGCCGTCCGCGCCGACCATCAGCGCATCTCGAAGCGTGCCAAACCTCGACGAAATCCACCGCTCCGTGCCGGTCCCAGGATCGAGGGCGCACACGTAGTAGGCGGTGCCGGTCTTCCTGGCCAGGAAGACCGTGCCATCTACGCCCACGATGGGGGAGCAACCGGGCCCATCGCCAGTCTGGTACTGCCACTTCACCTCTCCGGTTGACCCATCCAGCGCATAGAGGTTTCGGTCCGCTGACGCCGCGTAGACAGTGCCGTCGGGTCCGATCGCAGGGGCCAGGGAGACGTTGGCTCCCGTCAGGTAGGTCCACTGCTTCTGCCCGGTCGAGGCATCGACGGCATGGACCTTCTTGTCCGCCGCGCCAAAGTACAGCAGGCCGTTGTCGCCCAAAGCGGCATACTCGCTTACCTGTCCGCCGGCCGCGTATTCCCACCGCACCTGGCCATTGAGCGGGTTCAACGCGCAAATCTTCACGCTGGCCGAACTCAGATAGGCCGTACCGTCCGGGCCGATGACAGGGGCGGAACGCACCGAACCACGCGGAATCCACTCCCAAATCAACTGACCTGGCAAGAACTCGTAGGTGGCGGTAAGCTCCAGGTTGCTGGTTACTGTCAGCACCGCCGGGTTATTCGTGCCGGTCAGCGCGCCGGACCACCCGCGAAAGACGCCGTTGGTCGACACCGCCTGCACCTCGACCTGGGAGCCAGCCGGGTAGAGACTCAAGGCCGGCGCTAGGCGGATTTCTCCGGGGCCGTTGATGTGGGTGGTAATCGTGTAACCCAAGGAGATGCGGATCGGCTCCGAAGCGGTCTCCCCAAACGCATTGCTGGCCACCACGCGATACTGCCCGGCTTGGGCCAGGGAGAAGTTGGTGAGCGCCAGGTAACTGCGGTCAGGCTCCACTGCCAGAGGCGCGTCGTTGAGGAACCAGCGGTAGGTCATCCCCTGCCCGGAGAAGACCACTCCGGCCATCACCGCACCTCCCTCCGGAACGGCCTGGTCGGCGGTCCGGATCAGGAACTCGGGCACGCCTGCCACAACCTGGGCGCTGCGGTTCCAGGCGTCACCGCCGGCCTTGGCCCACGGGGCGCTTGCCAGCGGCGCCGTGCCTTCCAACGCATAGAGGTAGTTCCAACCGCTGGCGTACACCGTGCCGTCGAGCCCGATGGCGAGCGCATCGCCGACGCACGACTCGTCGAACCGGCGCTCCCACAGCACCTGGCCGGAAGCCGCGCTGATCGCGACCATCCATCGGTAGCTGGAGCCTGCGTAGAGCGTGCCGTCGGCCGCCAGGATGGGGATCCCGGGGCCGATGTTGTTGCGCGGGCAACTCCACTTGTTGGTGCCGGTGGCCGGATCCAATGCGTGCAACCCGCTCAGGTCTTCCACCACGTAAAGGGTGCCGTCGGCAGCCACGACGGGGGCAAACACCCGTTTCTGAAATGCGCGGCTCCACCGCACGGCCCCGTCCGTTCCTTTCAAAGCGTGAAGTCTGAAGTTCTCGGCTGCAGCGTACACCGTGCCGTCGGCTCCCAGTACCGGTCCCGAAATGGGCGCCGCCCCTAGCGGGCGCTGCCAACGGGTCGTGCCGGTGATGCCGTCAATGGCGCAGATATTCGATCTTGCGGTCCGAAAGTAGACCGTGGCGTCGTTCCCAGTCGCCTGAGTGCAGAACTCGCGCGGCAAGTCGTCCATCGGGAAGGCTGCGATCTGCTCTCCGACCGCAGCGTCAACCACGCATAGGTTGGTGTCACTTGTGCCAAAGTACAGCCGACCGTTGTGCCCCAAGGCTGGCCGCGTATAGATGGCCGAATCGCTTTGGAAACGCCATTTCTCAACCCCAGTCGCACCGTCCAAAGCGGATAGGTTGGTAGCCGAGGAATCCACAAACAGCGTTCCGTCCGGACTGTGAACCAGATAGGCATAGGGCC
Source organism: uncultured Verrucomicrobiota bacterium (assembly GCA_964472515.1). Taxonomy (GTDB): domain Bacteria; phylum Verrucomicrobiota; class Verrucomicrobiia; order Limisphaerales; family J093; genus CAYYMW01. Next base: position 7,513 of record CAYYMW010000026.1, read on the forward strand.
CTCCGCCGGGGAACACCCACTTGTCCTTCCTCGTGGCGCTATCGAAGGCGTGAACCCTGCCGTCTCCTGTTCGTATGAAGACGTCTCCCTGCTTGCCGATAACCACTAAGGCAGGGGCGGTGGCCTTCGAGTTCGACATGGTCCATTTCACGTCTCCTGGCGCGGCATCCAATCGCACGCCGCTGGCAACGAGCAAGAATGCGAGACCCGTCGCAATTCCCGAAAGCAGACGCATTCCCTGGTTCCTGTTTGCGGCTGGCACTGAAACCAACCGTCCTGCTTGTTCCTCATTTAGTGGCCGCATATTCCCTCGCTGGTTGACCCCACTTTCAGCCAAGGTCCCCGCTGCCGCGCAGGTTGCGTTTGGCCGCCAGACGTAGGCAACTGGACACAACGACACCGCAGGATATAGTGGCTGACTGTGGTTTTTGTCATTTAATTTGAGTTAATCGAGCGAAGGCGACTCCGTCAAACTAATTGCAGGCGGTCTTAAAACCGCGTGAGCGCAGGCAGATGAGGGCAGCCAAGCCCGTCCTGCGAGATCAGCTTGGCGGCGCATGCGAGCGGCAGGATCGACGCATGGCTCCAACAGGCAGCGCACTTCGTTGGTGGAGCAAGGAAACCGCCCTTGAGGTCCGAACCATGGATTGAGTGGTTGCTCCTCAACCGCCTTGGCCCTGAAGACAGGCGCCGAAGCCTGCAACCGCACGGCGGTGGGTCGGGGTCGGGAGGGCACGATGGTCTTCCAACGGCCATGCATTTCTAACGTTGACCGTTAGAGATGCATGATGCATGTTAAGGACATGATCACGCGCCAAGCCGATCTCCAACTCGTGCGAACCGCCCTCAAGCGAAGCCGGGTGGTGGCCTTGCTGGGACCGCGCCAGGCGGGCAAGACGACGCTGGCCCGGCAACTGGTGCCGCCTGAGTCCGCGAATTACTTCGATCTGGAGGATCCCGCCGATCTGGGCCGCCTCAGCGAGCCGGCGACGGTCCTGCGTCCGCTCAGGGGCCTGGTGGTGATCGACGAGGTGCAACGCCGCCCCGATCTCTTTCCCCTGTTGCGGGTGTTGGCGGACCGTCAGCCGCTGCCCGCGCGCTTTCTCATCCTGGGCAGCGCCTCGCCGGAGCTGCTGCGGCAATCCTCCGAGAGTCTGGCAGGACGGCTGGAGACGGTGCCGTTGGAGGGATTCCGGCTGGCCGATCTGGGCGGGGAGGCCCAGGCGCGGCACTGGTTGCGGGGGGGCTTTCCTCCGGCGTACACGGCGCGCACCGAGGCGGACTCGCTCGCCTGGCGGCGGCAGTTTCTGCAGACCTTTCTCGAACGCGACATGCCCCAGTTGGGGGTCACCATCCCCGCCGCCACCCTGTACCGGTTCTGGAGCATGGTGGCCCACTATCACGGGCAAATCTGGAACGGCGCAGAACTCGCCCGGTCGCTGGCGGTGAGCGAACCGACCGTGCGCCGCTACCTCGATCTGATGGCCGGGGTGTTCATGGTGCGGCAACTGCCGCCCTGGTTCGAGAACCTGGCCAAACGGCAGATCAAGGCACCGAAAATCTATGTGCGGGACAGCGGCCTGCTGCACGCCCTGCTGGGCGTCGGCGGGACGAAGGACTTGGAGCGGCACGCCAAAGTGGGCGCTTCCTGGGAAGGATATGCGGTCGAGGAGGTGCTCAAGGCCGTGCGTCCCGAGCAGGCCTATTACTGGGCCACGCAAAACGGCGCCGAGCTGGACCTGCTGCTCTTCCGGAACGGCCGGCGGATCGGCGTGGAGTGCAAGCGCGCGGATGCGCCGACCCTCACGCCCTCCATGCGCATCGCCCTGGCGGACCTGAAGTTGGACGAGCTCCGGGTGGTGTACCCGGGCGAACGGCGGTACGCCCTTGCCCCCAAAGTGGAGGTGGTGCCGCTGGCGACGCTGGTGGGTGTTTCGCGCGCTTGAAGGGAGGGTTCCCCGGTTCCGATGGGACCATGCATTTCTAACGGTCACCGTTAAAAATGCATGGTAGGCAGAGATGGCTTCGAGCCGGTGGGCAGGGAGACTGCGGCCCTATTTTTCCAGCAGATGATGCTCCTGCAGGGTCTTGACGGCGTAGCCGCTGCGCTTCAAGGCGGCGATGCCCAGCGCGGCGGCGCGGGCGCCGCTCAGCGTGGTCATGATGGGCGTGCCCGTGTAGACTGCCGTGGTGCGGATGCGCACCTCGTCGGCGCGCGGCACCTGGCCCGAGGGGGTGTTGATCACCAGTTGAACCTCACGGTTCTTGAGATGATCCAAGGCGTTGGGACGGCCCTCCTGCAGCTTGTAGACGCGGCGCACCTTGATACCCGCCTCCTCCAGCACCTTGGCGGTCCCGCCGGTGGCGAGGAGTTCAAAACCCAGATCCACGAACAGCCTGGCCACCTCCGGCACCCGGGGTTTGTCGGCGTCGCTGACGCTGATAAACACCCGCCCGCTCAGCGGCAGCGGGCCTCCCGCCGCCATTTGGGACTTGGCGTAGGCAGTGCCCAGGTCTGCGTCCAGCCCCATCACCTCGCCCGTCGAGCGCATCTCCGGCGAGAGCAGGATGTCCTGCCCCATGAACCGGTTGAACGGAAAGACGGACTCTTTTACCGCCCAGTACTTGGGCCACACTTCCTGGGTGAAGCCCAGTTCCTTGAGGGTCTTGCCGGCCATGACCTTGGCCGCCAGTTTGGCCAGGGGGGTGCCGATGGCCTTGCTCACAAACGGCACAGTCCGCGAAGCCCGCGGGTTCACCTCGAGCACGTAGACCGTGTCGCCCTTCACCGCGTACTGGACGTTCATCAAGCCCGCCACGCGCAACTCGCGCGCCATCGCGTGGGTGTACTTGCGAATCGTCTCGAGCACCCCGTCGGAAAGCGTATGGGGCGGCAGCACCATGGCGGCGTCCCCCGAATGCACGCCCGCAAATTCGATGTGTTCGAGAATGCCGCCGATGACCACCGTGCCCTGGTCCGTGCCCGGAAACAGGCCGACGTCGGCGATGCAGTCCACGTCCACCTCGGTGGCGTCTTCCAGAAACTTGTCCACCAGCACGGGCCGCTTGTTCGAGACCTCGACGGCAAACCGCATGTAGTGCGTCAACTCGCTGTCGGAGTAGACGATTTGCATGGCCCGGCCGCCGAGGACGAAGGAGGGCCGGACGAGGATGGGATAACCGAGGTGGCGGGCGGCCACCAGGGCTTCATGCTCGTTGGTGGCGATGCCGTTCGGGGGCTGGGGGATGTTCAGCTTGTTGAGCATCGCCGCGAAGAGTTTGCGGTCCTCGGCGATCTCGATGCTTTGCGGCGTCGTCCCGATGATGTTCACGCCGTTGCGCTGCAGTCCCAAGGCCAGGTTCAGCGGCGTTTGGCCGCCAAACTGGGCGATGGCGCCCCAGCACTTCTCCCGGCGGTAGATGTGCAGCACATCCTCCAGCGTCAGCGGCTCGAAATAGAGGCGGTCGCTGGTATCATAGTCGGTGGAGACCGTTTCCGGGTTTGAATTGACCATGATGGTCTCGAACCCGTCCTCCTTCAGGGCGAAGGAGGCGTGGACACAGCAATAGTCGAATTCGATGCCCTGCCCGATGCGGTTGGGTCCGCCGCCGAGGATCATCACCTTGCGGCGGTCGGAGGGGCGCACCTCGTCATCCCCGCGGTCGTAGGTCGAGTAATAGTACGGGGTGTACGCCTCGAACTCGGCGGCGCAGGTGTCCACCAGGCGGTAGCTGGGTAAAAGACCCATCCGCGCCCGTTCGGCGCGCACCTCGTCTTCGGTGGTGCCCGTGAGGTGGGCGATTTGTCGGTCGGAAAAGCCCAGGGACTTGGCTTTGGCTAGGAGATCAGCGTTCATGCTGCGGCGACTGCAAAACTGCGCGGTCCCGGTCGGGCGCCGCGCCCGCCAAGTAAGCCTGAGCCAGCCCAACCTGGCAAGCCTTTGGCGTCCCCGCCATCCCCGCCCCAGTCTCCAGCTTGCGCAAGTGCTTGCGGTTGCGGAGCGGACGTGCTGGCATCCCTTGCCCCGATGAGGCCGGGATGGCTGGCTTCCGAATCCGATGAACCTCCCGAAGGGGTTTGCCCGGGCGTAACGCTCAGTAAACCACCACGGAACTCTGTCCCCCGGCCGACGGCTGGGTGAAGGCGTGCAGCAAGCCCTGATCGGTGCTCACGAGGAGGTAGCCGTGCGACACCGCCAAACCAAAAGCGCGGCCGCGCACCGGCGCCTTCCACAGCAGCGTGCCTTTGGCCATGTCGAACGCCGCGACCTGCTGTTCGCCGCCCGCGTAGAGGGTCGTGCCGGCGAGGATCAAGGCATACGGGTAACTGACCGCCTTGGTCCAGAGCGTGCTGCCGCCCTTGCGGACCAGCGCGGTCAAGGCGGTGTCGCTGAGCAGGAAGGTATTCGTGGCGGTGACGACCACCGCGTTGCCATTCGCGTAGCTCGCCAAAACATCGCCGCCGGCGTCGTTGGCCATGGTGATCGAGGCGGCGGGGCCCTTGGCGGGGCCCATGAACAGGTTGCCGCCGGACAGCAGCGCGAACGTGCCGAACGCGTTGTTCCCGTTGTACTGACCCTGGTAAGCGCCGTTGCTGCGGGCAAAGAGATGAGGGGTGCTGCGCGCTCCGGGCACGTACAAACGCGTGGCCGAAAGGAGGGCATAGCCCTGCAGCGAGCCGAGGTTGGTGCGGGCCAGTTGCCACTGGCGTTCTCCGGTGAGCGCGTTCAGCGCGGTGACGAAGACGCCCTCACCAGGAAAGATCCCCGCCGCGCAATAGGCCGTGCCGCCGTCAACCACCACTCCGCTCCGGATGGCCCAAGGCGAGACGAACCGCCCGTTGTTCGCCACCAGGTAGTTGTTCGCGCCGGAAGGGGTGTTCTTCCACACCAGCGTGCCGCTGGTGGCGTCGAGGCAGTAGGCCGAACCGTCGTCCGATCCCGCATAGACCCGGCCTCCGGTGACCGTCGGCGCCATGCGCACGGGGCCGTCCGCGAAGAACCGCCACTTGGGCTCGCCGGTCACGGCGTCGAGGCACGTGACCGTGTCCTCGGCCGACGAGCCGATGAACACCTGGCCGTCCACCACGGCGACCTGGTTGACGCGGTCGAAGTCGAGGCGGTTCTTCAGCGGGGTGGGATAGTTGGGCGTGGACCAGTAATCTCGCTTGGCTTCATCGCTCCAGGCGGGCGCGGGTTTTTGCGCGCGCGGGAAGGTCCAGGCGGCGACCAGGTTCGTGCCCAGGGTTTCGGCGGTGATGCCGCTGCGCTGGGCGTCGTGCATGTAGGTCGGCCAATCCTCGGCGCAGGCGGCGGCAAGGCCCAGCACCAGGCTCACCGCGCCCAGCCATGCCGGGCGGCGCAGGGTGTCGAAAGTAGGCTTCATGACGATCAAGGCGCGGAGAATCCCATCGAGGTTTGGAGCGGAAAGCCGCAGACGCACCCGGCGCTCACGGCCGGCATCAGCACCATCCCGCCGCCGGAAATGACCGACATCCAGCAACTGGCCCGCATGCCCGCCACCCGGCGGTTCTGCGTCTGATTGCCTTCGAGGTCCCAGAAGAAAACCGAGGCGCCGGAGTAAGATTCGCAGTAATGCGCCGTGTTGGCCGCCGCGCTCATCGTGTTGCACCCGCCGCGGTCCCGCAGCCCCGTCTTCAGCAGCGCGCCGGTGTTCAGGTCGTAGACGTTGGGCTCGAGGATGACCTTGTTGCCCGCGATCACCGGGTGGTACATGTGATGGCCATGATCCCCCCGCAACCAGGCAAAGGACTTGGACCAAAGCAGCTTCGACCCGTCCGCCGCCGCGTAGCAGTACAGGTTGAACCGGCTCGTGGAGTCGTTGAGGATGAGCTTCTCGTCGGCGTACGAGAGGAACAACACCACCGGATAGGGCGAGGAGGGCAGGGAGAGCGGTGTGTCCCACAGCACGGTGCCGGTGGCGGCGTCCAGCGCCACCAGGTGGTTGTCGCTCCAGAGGCCGAAGGAGCTGATCCGGCTGTTCGGCTGGCTGGCCAGGGCGGGATTGCGCGAGTCCACAAAATAGATCCTCCCGCCGCCGATGGCGATGGTCGAGTTGATGATGACCCCGTTGCGATAAGTCCAAAGCGGCGTGCCGTCCAACGCCAAGCAGAACAGGTCGTCGCTGCAAATCTTGGCAATCTCGGTCAGGGCCGTGGCCGAGTCGTACCAGTCCACCGGGTTTTGGTCGAAGACGGTGTAGAACGAGCCCTTCTTCACGCTGCTGCCGTACACCCGGTTGCTGACGCAGGCGATATAGCCCCAGTCGCTGTTGGTGGCAGTGGGCAGCGGGTAGGCCTGGCGCAGTTGGCCGGTATAGCCGTTGAGCCGCAGACAGCGACCGGCCAGGGGCAGGTACAGGGAATCCTGGTCGGCGCACATGGCCCCGGCGTCCCGCGGGATGTTCAACCGGCGGAGGTTCGGCACTTCCAGTTCCCACAGGATGCGTCCGTTGTAGGCGTCCTGGGCGAACACGCGGTTGTTCCCCTGCACGTAGTACAGCCCGTTGGCGGTCAGCGGCTGGGGCGGGCGGTTGCCGCGGTCGGTGAAACCGCGCGGTCCCGGCTCGCCAAACCACTGGATGCGCATGCCTGCTGCCCGCACCCGCTCGTCATGGCTGCAGGCGGTGGCGCCGGAATCGCCGTAAGGATGCGTCCACTCGCCTCCTCCCGGCACCGCGCCCGCTGCCACCCGGATCGCCCGGTCGTCGTCCGGAGCGATCTTGGCGTTGGAGGGCAGGCTGGTGCGCACCCACTGATCCAACTCGGCCCAGTTCGACAGCTTGCCTCGCACGCCGGGCGGCAGGCCCAGCAGCGCCACCCCTCCGCTGGGGCGCAGCACGCGGAACAACTCCGCCGAGGTGCCTGGGAGGGTCTTGCCACCCAGGGCATCCGAGGAGACCACCAGGTTGAACGCGTACTTGGTGTGCGGCAGCCGGGCGAGCGGCGCCTGCAGGATGGTCACCCGCGGTCCGTACAGCCCGGCGGCTTGAAGCCTGCGGCGAGCCTGGTCCGCCGCCTGCGCGTCCGGGGTGATACCCACCACGTTCAGCTCCGAGCACCTCGCCAGGGCCAGGGCGAATTGGCCGTCGCCGCAACCGTAGTCCAGCGCGTAGCCCTTGAAGATGCCCGTGTTGGTGACCACCGCGCGCGCCGCCGCTTCATAAAAGGCGGCCGCCGTCGTGTCCGTGTAGGGAGTGGCTTCCCGGAGGGGCGGCACGGTGAAGTTGTAATCGGTCTCGAACTCCAGCATCCCCGTCGAGATCTCGTTGGTTTCCAACGGCTGCCTGACTACGAAGGAGTACTTGGTCTTGGGTTTCAGGCCGGTCAGCGTCACCACGTGGTTGGTCTTGGGCGTGGCGTCGGCAACGCGGGTGCCCAATGCCGCCGACTCCCCAAATTCCACGATGGACGGCTGCGGCGTGGCGGTTTCGTAGCAGACCGCCGCCGCGTCCTCCCCCGTAAAGCGCACGTAAGGGCCCAGCGCCAGCACGAGGTTTGTCGCCACCGGTGGCGTCACCACCGCCGGGAAGAGCCCCTTTTGGGCATTGTAGTGCGCCAGGATCTCGTCGGCCGTCAACGTCTGCGCATACACGGACACCTCCCGGAGGTAGCCATCCAGGCCGTAGAACTCGTTGTCGTCCTTGTAGGCGGCGATCACATAGGGCGCGGGCGCGTACAGGATGCCGCCCGTTTCCGCCGTGGAACTGGCTGCCAGCTGGCCATTCACATAGAGGCGCATGGTGGCGCCATCGTAACTTCCCGCCACGTGGTACCAGCGGTTCACCTCGAAGCCCGAAGCGGCGGGCATATAAGTCAGCGTCCCATCGGACGACACTCCAAAGGAGAAGTTGGAGTTCAGATAACCCAGCAGCCAACCACGTTCGAAAGACCCGTTGTCCTGAATGCACCCGACGATCCCGCCCCAGGCCGTCGGCGATTTGATCGCCACCCACGCCTCGGCGGTCAGGTTCGTGGCCGGCATCAACGCCGTGTTCATCGGCTCCGCCAGCGAGACGTAGCTCGGGCCGCCATCCAACACCAGGCATTCGGGCTTCGTGGCGAGCACGAAGGCGCCGGAGATGCGCCCCGGCAAGCCCCCGGTCAGGTTGGCGACCGCGTCGCCGCTGAGGTGCGCGGAGTCAAACACCCAGTGGCCCAGCAGTCCGCCGATTGGGGCGGTCACTTCCTCGGCCAGCCCCTTGCCGGCCTGTCCCTTCTGATAGATCTCCGCGATTTCGGCGCTGGTCAGCACCCGCGTCCAGATGCCCAGGTCATCCACCTCGGCCGTGGCGGCATCCGCCCCGCTGCCGCTGCTGCCCACGAGCGTATTCAGCCCGGCGCCGAAAGACGCCGTCCCCGAAGGGCTGATGTCCCGCGTGCTCATCGCCACCCCATCGACGTACGAGATCACCTGGTTCGCCGCGCGGTCAAACGTGACCGTGATCAGGTGCCATGAGCCGTCCGAAAACGGCGGGTTGAGATCGATGTCCCGCCGCGTGCCGCCCACGGCGTTCCAGTTCACGTTCTTGACGTCCAGGCTCGAGATCACCCAGCCCACGTTCGCGCCGGAACTCCAGTCCTTGTTGCCCACCAGCGCGCCGTCACCCGTGATGCTGGTGCGTTCCCACAGGGACACACTGAAGCTGCCGGCGTAGAGGGCGTCCAGCTTGCCCAGCGTGACCGCCCAATCGGTCGGTTGGCCGTTATCGACGGGAGTGTTGGCAAACGTCGCCGCCATCCCGATCCGCCCGACCACATAGCGGGGTCCGTTGGTCGCGCCGCCAGTGTAGACCGCCCCCGCATGGGTGGTGCCAGCCTGCGCGGCCAAGTTGTTGTCGAAGTTCAGGTAGACCGCCAGATCATTGGTGACCGTCGTGGCCAGCGCCAAGGCGGGCGCAAGCAGCAGCGGCGCGCAGGCCGCGGCGCGGGCGATCAGGCCAAGAGGATGAGGGCGGAAGATCGATGGACGGCGCTTGGTCTCGGTCATGGCTGCTGCTCAAGGTTGGACGGGAAAGCTCGCGATCACACAGCGGTAGAAGTGGGTCGCCCCCTCTTCGGTTTCGCGGTAACGACGCTCCAGGCCGTCGCCGGTGACCCCGGAAAGGCCGGGGACATTCTCCCAAGCGACCCCGTCATCCAAGGTGGTGCGGCGTTGCAGGGTGTAGGACCGTCCGGGCGCGGTCGCAAACGAAACCCACCGGGCGCCCTCGGCATCCAGTTCGATGCCTACCGCGAAATTCGACGCCGCGTTGGCCGGATCGGTGCCCGCCAGGACTTCCTGGAAATCGCCCATGCCGTCGCCGTCCGTGTCCGCCGTCACGGGAGATGTCCCGTAGAACTTTGTCTCGTCAAGATCGCTCAAGCCATCGCCGTCGGTGTCCTTATCCAAGCCCAGAGTAGACACGCTGACGTCGTCCAGGTAGCTGGTGAGGTCGGCGTGGCGGTCAAGTCCGGCCAGGCCTTGAACGGAGTTGTCCTTGAACCGCAGCCCTGCCCGGCGCAGCGTGCCATCCACCCAGACCTCGTAGGTCTTGGCCGGGAAATCCATCCGCAACGAGAGCCGCGCAAAACGGTTGGTGGGCCAATCAGGCGCCACCTGCACAAACACCCCGGCGCCGTTGCCGTCGCCGTCCAACGCCAGCAGGCCTCGGTCCGCGCTGAAATAGACCATGGCGCCGGCAGGGGTGGTTGGAATCAGCGGCGGGTTCGCCGACCCGGGGTCGCGCACCCACGCGTCGATCCACACCACCGGCACGGCGGCGGTTAGCGCCACACCGTAGCTGGCCCCCATCGCCTCCACTCCCTGTCCCCCGTGTGCTGACACCAGCGACTCCACCGTGGCGGCTCCTTCGCTTACTCGCCAAGGAATCGCGCCCCCCTGTCCAGCCAGATTCCCCGGCACGAACGGGGTCAACTCGTTCCGCTCGAAGCCCGTGGCGTACAGCATCCCCTGCGTTTTGGCTCGAGACCCCACGAGGACAGCCGTCTCCGCCGCAAAACCCCTGAGCGGCGCCACACAGAGCCACCCCCCGCAGACCAGCCAGACAACCCAGCCGGTCCGCGGCGTCGCCCGAGCCATCGATTGAAGCAGGCGCAACAAGTGCCGAACCTTTCCCCCGCGTCGGCAGACTGCGCCAGCACGGTAACGCACTCTAGAACAGTCGGCCATGCGGAGCAATCCTCTCTTTTCCCCGAGCGCCACCGCCCCATTCATCTCTCACACACAAGGTGTTGTCTGTGCCTTCCCGGTGACTCCTCCGGGCGCTAATCCAGGGTCTGCCGGTAGCGCTTGATCCCGAGGCTGAGCGCGATCAGGAGAAACAGGCTCAGCGGGCCGAGGTGCGGGAGGATATCCATGAAGCCGTTGCCCTTGAGGAGAATGCCGCGCACGATGCGCAGAAAGTGGGTCAAGGGCAGCACGCTGCCGACGTATTGCGCCCATTCGGGCATCCCGCGAAACGGGAACATGAAGCCCGAAAGCAGGATGGACGGCAGGAAGAAGAAGAATGACATCTGCACCGCCTGAAGCTGGTTGCTGGCCACGGTGGAGAAGGTGATGCCCACCGCCAGGTTGGCGGCGATGAAAAGGAACATGACCGCAAAGAGCAGCGGGATGTTCCCCACGATGGGCACCTGAAAGAGGTACCGCGCCGCGAGCAGGATCAACGTAGCCTGGATGTAGCCCACCATGATGTAGGGCACGATCTTGCCGATCATGACCTCGCCCGGGCGGACCGGTGTGGAGAGGAGATTCTCCATGGTCCCCCGCTCGCGCTCGCGGGTGATGGCCAGGGAGGTGATGATGACCATGGTCATCGTGAGTACTACGCCCATGAGGCCGGGCACCACGTTGTACTGCGAGATGGCCTCGGGATTGTACAGCCGGTGCGTGCGCATCTCCACCGGGCCGGGTCGGCCCAGGAGGCGGCGCAAGGGCCCGGTCAGATCGCGGTCGAAGGCCTGGCCCGCCAACTGGTTCAACGCGGCCAGGGCGTTGCCGGTGGCGACCGGATCGCTGGCGTCCGCCTCGATCAGGAGGCTGGGCCGCTCGCCGCGCAGCAGTTTGCGGGAGAAGTCTTCGGGAATATGCACCACAAACTGCGCCTCGCCCCGCGCAAGCAGTCGGGCCACCTCCCCTTCGTCCTCGGTCAACCGCACCAAGGCGAAGTACTCGCTGGACTTGAGGGTCTGGACGAAGGTGCGGGAGAAGATGCCGTTGTCCTGGCAATGCACGGCCGTGGGCAGGTGCTTGGGATCGGAGTTGATGGCAAAGCCGAACAGGATGAGCTGGAGCAGCGGTATGCCGACCATCATCCCGAAGGTCAGGCGGTCCCGCCGCATCTGGATGAACTCCTTGACCACGACCGCCCAGAACCGACGCAGGTTAAACTCGTGCCGTTTCATGCGAAGTTGTCCCGTGCGGTTTCCATGAGGCTGATGAAGACGTCCTCGAGGCCGGCTTCGATGCGCTGGCAACGGTGGCCGTCGCTGGTCCAAGGCCGCAGGGCACTCTCGAGGGCCGCCGCGTCCCGGCCGCTGACATGCAGCGTGTTGCCGAACGCCACGACCTGCTCCACGCCGGGGCGGCCGCGCAATTGTGCGGCCACGGCGGGCAGGTTCGGCCCCGTGAGTTCCCACGTGTTCAGGCCCGCGCCCTGCACCACTTCGTCCACGGTGCCGCGCGCGAGGAGGTTGCCGTACGCGATGTACGCCAGCCGATGGCACCGTTCCGCCTCGTCCATGTAGTGGGTGGTGATCATCACGGTCAACCCCTCGGCGGCCAGCCGGTGGATTTCCTCCCAGAAATCGCGCCGCGCCTTGGGGTCCACCCCGGCGGTGGGCTCGTCGAGCAGGAGGAGTTGCGGTTGGTGGATCATGCAGGCCGCCAGGGCCAACCGCTGCTTCCAGCCTCCCGAAAGCTGCCCGGCCAACTGCTTTCTCCGCGCCTCCAAGCCCAGTCTCTCCAGACTCTGCCGCACGGCCGTCCGCCGGTCGGGCAAACCGTAGATCCGCGCCACGAAGTCGAGGTTCTCCTCAATCGAGAGGTCCTCGTAGAAACTGAACTTCTGGGTCATGTAGCCCACGTGGCATTTGATCTCGGCGGATTGCGTGCGGATGTCGTACCCGAGGCAATGGCCTTCGCCGGCATCCGGGGTCAGCAACCCGCACAGCATGCGCAGGAAGGTGGTCTTGCCGCTGCCGTTGGGACCGAGGAAGCCGTAGATCTCCCCGCGTTGCACGCGCATGTCGATGCGGTTCACCACCGTGCGCGGCCCGAACCGCTTCGTGATCCCCCGCACGTCAATGACGGCGTCGCTGGCTGGCAGGCTCATGCGGGGCTTAGCCTTGTTTTCCGGCCGGCGCTGCCTCATTAGCGAGGCGGACGTCCACCGGTTGGCCGGGGTGGAGGCGCCGCGCGTTTTCGCTGTCGAACACCGCCTCGACCATGAACACCAGTTTCGCGCGTGTTTCGCGGCTGTAGATGACCGGGGGGGTGAACTCGGCCTGGGTGGAGATGAAGCTGACCCGGGCTGGCACCGGATTGGTGACGCCGTCGAGCAGCACCTGCACCGGCGTGCCCACCTGCACTCCTGCCAAGCGTGTCTGGGGCACGAAAAACCGCACCCGCACGTTCTCCGGCGGCAGCAGACAAACCACCGGGTTGCCCGCCGGCACCCACTCGCCCGTCCGGTAGAGGACATCCTGCACCTGACCGGCGGCGGGAGCGGAGCGCGTCTTCTGGTCCACGGCCCACTTGGCCCGTGCCAAGGCAGCCTGCGCCGCGGCCACCTCCGCTTCCCCCGCCTTGATCTCGTCGTCGCGCGCCCCCAGGCGTGCCGTTTCGAGATCGGCCGCCAGGGAGGTCACCGAGCCCTGGTTGGCATCCCGTTGGTGCTGGGCTTGGTCCAGTTCGGCGATGGAGATGACTCCGGTGGCATGCAGTTGTTTGCGGCGCGCAAGCTCCGCGTCCCACAGCGCCGTGGTCGCCTTCGCTTGTTCCAGCCGCCCTTCGATCGAGGCGATTTCGCTGGGCCGCCGTCCTTTGCGCAGGTTATCGAGCCGTGCTTGCGCCTGGCCTACGCGGCCCTCCGCCTCCCGCAACGCCGCTTGTTCCGACACCTGTTCGAGCGTGAACAGCAGGTCCCCCGCCTTCACCCATGCGCCCCGGCTGACGGGACGCTGTTCGAGTGTGCCTCCCAGCGAGCCAGCCACGTAAACGTATTCACCTTCGATGTAGCCCTGCAGATGGCCGGACGGTTTCACCGTGCAACCGGTCAACCAGAGCATCACGCCCAGCCCCAGGCAGGCGCTTTGTCGCAGCCAACAGCAACCACCAACGTTTCGCATAATCAAACCTCGGTTGACGGAACCGGCGGGCGCAGGGGCTCGCCGCCATCGGCCAGAAGCCCTCGAAACAGGATCGTCATGCCCCGGTGCAGCGATTCCGACGGAGAGAGGGACAGGCGCTCCAGCAATCCGGGATCGAACGAAGCCTGCATCACGCTCCAAATCAGTTCCATGGCGTAGGCGAGATCGACCTCCGGCCGCAGCACGCCTTCCCGCCGGGCCTGTTCCAGCAGGGCGCCGTAGAAGCGCTGATGGAATTCCCGGCGGCGCTCCTCCAGCCAGAGGTAGCGGTCCGGCGCGAGCCGCTTCAAACTGTGGATGAACGGCGGCTTCACTTCGGCCAGAAAAGCGCCCATCCGCTCCATCAGCAGACGCAGCTTGTCTCCACTCCCCAGGTGCGGGGCTTCGACAATTCCCTCCAGCATCTCGCTCGCCCGGGCCGCGCGCCGGTCTAATACCTCATCGAGTAGCGCGTCTTTGCTGGGAAACACTTGGTAAAGGGTGCGCTTGCTGATGCCCAACTCGGCCGCCAGCTCGTCCATGGTGACGGTGGCGATGCCGTTCAGGAGGAACTGCCGGGTGGCAGCCTCCACGATCCGCGTCCGGAGGTCGGCCTCCGCGGCGGCGGTGGGTTGGTCAGTCGAAGCGCGCATGGGCGATCGAATACTAAGAAAACTATTAACGTATCTATAGTTTTCTGTCAAGTACGCCCGCGCCATCACCCGGGTCGGCCTCTGCTCCCAGCCTCAGGCATTCCTGTGCCGGTGTTGCTTGCTGAGCCCCCCTCGGCGTCCTGCTTCAGCGCCAACGGCGCGTTCACCCCTCAGCCCAGGCCGACGGACTGGGAATCCGGTTCCCCATGAGTCAGTCCCAGCCCTGAAGGGGCGAAACTGGCTGCCCCCCCCCTCTTCCACCGAAGGGCTTGCTCCAAGCGGGGGCTTCTGGCATGAAGGGGCGCATGTCGCGCTCACCGCTGGGAACGCTAATCCCGTGCGGACCCGTTTCCGGTCCGTCCCTCGCGCTCACGGTCAGTCGCTCCTGCCACAACTGGCTGTCGCACGGGCGATGGGGCCGGCACCAAGCGGCTGAACACCCTCCCCATCACCGATTTGGGCTATGGACCTGACAAATCTAGTGCTTGCCGTCGTCCTTTCGGCCTGCAGCGATGTCTCCCGCAATTTAGAGCTGCCACTGCCGCTACCGCTCACCACTAACCACGTCAGCGGGTTCAGGATTCACAGCACGTACCCCCATCTCCACGCCTCAGTGCTGCTTACAAATGGCGCGGCTTTTAGCTATGAGCGTGGGCAGATCTGGACGTACACGTGCGGACAGGCCTCGCGGTTTTGGGGGACGCAGGGTGGCGTTAGCGGAACGACGGATCGCCCGCCGCTCGGCAAGGTGTGGGCGCTCGAATACTGTCGGGCCAGAGTCTCCGCGCTTGGATACGACTTGGAGCGGCTGTACATGGACACCGAGCCTGAAATCAGAGCGCTGCCTAGACCGGGTTATTTTTCCCTTCGCTGGTATGATCCAACCTCTGAGGATACGGCGGTTGTGCGTATGGAGGTGGATTCCGCTCAGAGACTGATAACCGACATGTGGCTCTTTGGTGCGCTGGGGATTCCGCGGCCGGAGCCGGATATTGCGGGGCTGGCGAAGGCGCGGAGCGCTGCCGAGAGTGCGTACCTTGCCCAGACTCCAGCTGCTCGAAAGGAACAACTGTTTGCTGATGACCCTCGTTTGACCGAGCCCCTCTCAGCGATCGGGGAGTTTGCCGAACGGCTTGGTTTGCCATTGGGTCGGGGAGTTGGGACGAATCAGGTAAGATTCCCGTGCGAAATCAACTACAGATGGCTGTATCCTCGTTTGGCCGTTCAGACGACCAACGGCATGCGTTTTGCCTACGACCTCGAGAAGAAGCGGGTCGTCGGTTTCGATGATGGGAAGCCGTTTTTTAGTCCCGGATACGTGCGATGGCGGGACTATGTCGGACAGTGCCGAATCAATGAAGCCGAAGCCATTCGGTTGGTGAGAGCGGCCGCGGCACGAGTTGGGTGGAAGGTCGACGACCTGATGCGGAAGCCTCCAGATCTCAGGAAGCCCAATTTGCGCAGCACCAACGTGGTCGCGCGGTACTCTCTCAACTGGGACCAAGGAAGAGGGGGCATCCTTCAGAAAGCCCTCTACGCCGAGGTGGACGCTGACGGGGGACGGCTCGTGGTGCTCGGTTTTGAAGACTACACGGATTAGAGTCGGGCGTCGGCGCAGCGCCAGCGTCGACTGCAGAGCCCTTTCCGGCGTCCTCTTTCAGCGCCAACGGCGCGTTCAGCCCTCAGCCCAGACCAACGGCCTGGAAATCCCGTGCCCCAGGAGTCAGTCTCAGCCCTGAAGGGGCGAAACCTGGTGGCCCCCGTCCTCCACCGATTGGCTTGCTCCAGACGGGTGCTTCTGGCATGAAGAGGCGCATGTTGCCGTGTCGCTTGAGTCGGTTTCTCGTCGTCGTGAGTTCCGCGCTGGTTTTGGCGCCTGCCTGGGGGGCTGAACCCTCGATGGCCGAGGTGGAGCAGCAGTTCCGCGAACTCCCCATGAGCGCCCGCCAATGGACAGGCCCGCTGTTCTGGCTGCACGGGGACGAATCGCGCGAGCGCCTCGAAATGTACGTGGGGAAGGTGGCAGAGGGCGGCAACGGCTCCTTCACGGCGGAATCGCGCCCGCACAAGGACTGGCTCGGGCCGGATTGGTTCCGGGACCTGGGCATCTGCCTCGACGCCGCCAAGCAGCACGGCCTGCGGATGTGGATTTTCGACGAGAAATGGTGGCCGAGCGGCGAGGTGGGCGGCAAGGTGCCGGCCCAGTATGGGTCGAAGCGTATAGCCACGGTTTCCACCAACCTCATCGGGCCGGGCCGGGTTACCCTGCCGGGCTGCGGGGGCGCGCAGTTCATCGGGGCGGTGGCGGGCAAGCAGACCAAGCAGGGCGTGGAGGTCACGAGCCTCGTGGACATCTCGGCCTCGGTGAAGGACGGCGCCCTCCAGTGGCAGGCGCCCCCGGGCGATTGGAAGGTGATGGCCTTTTCCTGGACGAACCGGATCAGCGGCAACCGCTACCTGCTGGATGGCGCCAGCCCGGAGTGCGTGGATTGGTACCTTCGCACCGTCTACCAACCGCACTACGACGCCTTTAAGGCTGATTTCGGCAAGACCATCGCGGGCTATTTCTACGACGAACCGGAAACGCACGGCGACTGGGGCACGGACGTGATGAAGGTGCTGGCCGAGCGCGGGGTGGATTGGAAGGCGGCGCTCGTGGCGTGGAAGTACCGGCTGGCGGGCGATGCCCAACTGGCCGCCAAGTACCAGTATCAGGACGCCTGGGCGGAGGCTTGGGGGCGCACCTTGTACGGCGGTATCACCAAGTGGTGCGAGGCGCACGGGGTGCTGTCCATCGGCCATTTCCTGGAGCACGCCAACGGCTATCTCAACCAGGATATCTGCGCGGGGAACATGTTCCCGCTGCAAAAGTACAGCAGCATGGGCGGCCTGGACGCGGTGTTCGACCAGTTCGTGTGGGGCAAGCGGGAGACCCGCGACCACCCGGTGTGGCAGACGCCCAAGCTGGGCAGCTCCATTACCCACGCCTACGGCAAGCCGCAGGACATCACGATGGTGGAAATCTACGGGGCGCGCGGCCAGGACGTGACCTATCCCGAGATGAAATGGTGGGCGGACCACATGCAGGTTTCCGGGGTAAACTTTCTCATCCCGCATTCCTTCAACCCGCGCGCGCCGCGCGACACCGATTGCCCGCCCTACTTCTACAACGGCGGTTTCGAGCCGCGCTGGCCGCTCTACCGGTTGATCGCGGACTACTCGAGCCGGCTGAACGTGGTCTTGAGCGGCGGGCGGCACGTCTGCCCCGTGGCCTTGCTCTACCTGGGCGGCAGCGCGCATGTGGGCCGGCACATCACGCCGGAGCGGATGAGCGAGGCCCTGCAGGACGCGCTCTACGATTGCGATTGGATTCCCTACGAGGTGTTCGAGCGCGACATGCGGGCAGAGCAGCGGACCCTGCGCCTGCGGGAGGAAGCCTACCGCATCCTGGTGGTGCCGCCGGTCGATGTCATTCCCTACGCCACCATGGCCAAGGTCAAGGAGTTCTACGATCAGGGCGGGGTGGTCGTGGCGCACGGCTTCCTGCCCATGAAGTCCACCGACCTGGGCCATACTTCGAAGGAGATCATGGCCTTGCGCGAGGCGGTCTGGGGCCGGCCCACGCCGGGACTCGCGGTCTGCCAGACCAACGTCGCCGGCGGGCGCTCCTACCTCCTGCCGGAGAAACCCACGCCGGAGCAGTTGCAGCAGGTCCTGGCGGGCAGCGCCGGAGTGCGGCCCACGCTTGAGGTGCTCGAGGGCAAGACCGATCACTGGCTCCACGTGCTGCACCGGGTGAAGGCCGGGCGCGACGTCTTCTTCCTCGTGAACCAGAATCATCAGGGCGAGGCCCGCCGGTTCCGGTTCCGGGCGACGGCCGATGGTGAGCCCGAGTGCTGGGATCCGTTGCGCAACGAACTGACCGCCCTCACCGGCACCCGGCAGGGCCGTACTTTTGAGTTCGAGCTGACGATGGAACCCCTGGAGAGCGCTCTGATCGTCTTCCAGGACCAGGCGCGCGGCCTGCCCGCGCGGCTGGCCGGGTCCGAGCTCAAGTCCACGGCCACCATCCCCATCATGCCGGAAGCGGTGCCCCCCAGCGAACCGCCCATGGCCGAACTGGGCAGCGGCACCACCCTGGCCCTGGGCGGTTGCTCCTGGGTCTGGTACCCGGAAGGCACCCCGGCGCGGGAAGCCGCTCCCGGCTCGCGGTTCTTCCGCAAGACCTTCGCGTTGCCCGACGCGGCCAAGGTGACGAAAGCCGCTTTCTTCGGCTCGGCCGACAACCAGCTCCGCCTGCATGTGAACGGAAAGGAAGCGGGGGGAAGTCCCGAGGCAGCCGAAGGCTGGCGTCGGCCGGTGGAGCTGAACGTCACCGCCCTGCTGCAGGCGGGCACCAACCAATTGGCCATCGAAGCCGTGAACCTGACCGACCGTCCCAGCCCGGCCGGCTTGATTGGCAAACTCGTGATCGAGTTCGCCTCGGGCGCGCCACTCCAGGTGCCGGTGGACGCCTCCTGGCGCGCCGCCAAGATCTCCCAGAGCGGCTGGCAGAACCTCGCCTTCAATGACGAAGGGTGGCCGCCTGCCATGGAGCTCGGCAAGCTCGGCATGTCCCCTTGGGGCACGCTGCAAACCGACCTCACCCTCAGCCCCGTCAAGGCGGACCCGTTTGCGGGGCGCTGCAAGCTGCCGGCTGACCTCGATCTGACCAAGGTGCGCGTGTATCTCGAAATGGAGAGCCTCGAGCCCGAGGCCGCCGCCCGGGTCACGGTCAATGACCGCTTTGCGGGTGGAGTGATCGGCAAGCCGTTGCGCGTGGACGTCACCCGTTTCCTCCAGGCCGGCACCAACACCGTTGCCATCACCCCGTTCGCGCCCAGGTTCAGCCACCTGGCGGTCTACCCGCGATGATCGGGAGCGCCTCGATGCCATTCGCAAACCCTCTGAAGCCCCGCTATACTCTGCCCATGAACATTACCTGCTTGCTCCGTCGATTCACCGCCACCGTGGCCACGGCCGGCCTCGGCTGCCTCCTCCTCTCGGCCCAGAACGCCACGGAACCCGAACCTGTTTCGCGGGCGTGCGTCGACGGCACCGGCCCGGGCTGGAAGACGCTGACCCAGGCAGATTTCACACACGTCAACTGCTACTCCAACACCTGGACCTGGCAGGATGACTTCGTCCACTGCACCGGCGAACCGGTGGGGGTGATCCGTTCCGTGAAACCCTACGGCAACTTCGAGTTGGTGGCCCAGTGGCGGCACCTGAAGTCGGCGGGGAACTCCGGCATCTTCGTCTGGGGCACGGAGGCTTCGCTGAGCAAGCTCAAGCCGGGCCAATTGCCTCACGGCATCGAAGTCCAGGTGCTGGACCACGGCTACACGGAGCAGTACGAGAAGCAAACCGGCAAGAAGGCCGACTGGTTCACTTCCAACGGTGACGTGTTTCCGGTGGGCGAGGTCAAGATGACTCCCTTCCCGCCGGTTTCGCCCAATGGCCAACGCAGCTTCCCGCGCAAGAACCTGAGCCGGGGGGTCGGCCAGTGGAACCACTACTACGTGCGCGCCATCAACGGCGAGGTGCGCTTGTGGGTGAACGGCGAAGAGGTGTCCGGCGGCACCGGCATCGAGCCGCGCTCGGGCTTCCTGTGCCTGGAAAGCGAGGGTTCGCCCGTCGAATTCCGCCACCTGCGCCTGCGCGAGCTGCCTTAACGACCGTACGGATTCTGCGCAAGTCGCCGGCGGCAGGGAGCGTCCGTGATTGGGTTTCCCACCTTGCCTTTCAGGGCGGCGCAGTGACCTTCCGCTTGGGGGCTTGTCACCCCGGCCCCTTTTGGCCACCGTCTCGGGATGTTACGGGAACTCGCCGGTCTGGCGTCACTGGCCCTGATGCTCCAAGCCGCCCCGCCACCGCGTGGCGCGGAGACCCCCTGGACCACTTATGAGGCCGAGGACACACGGACTACGGGGGCCGTGCTGGGGCCAAAGTACGATCCCTGGCTGGTGGAGACGGAATCCTCGGGACAGCGCTGTGTGAAGTTCGCGGTGGCGGGGCAGTATGTCGAGTTCACCGCGAAGGCTGCCGCCAACGCCCTGGTAGTCCGCTATTGCCTCCCCGACGCCCCGGCGGGCGGAGGCCTCGACGCGGCGCTCAGTCTCCACGTAGACGGCCAACCGGTTCGGAAGCTGCCGCTCACCTCGCGCTACTCCTGGCTGTACGGTGCTTACCCTTTCACCAATGACCCCAAGGCCGGGAAGCCACGCAACTTCTACGACGAGGCCCGGGCCAAGGACCTCGTCATTCCCCAAGGCGGGGTCGTGCGCCTGCAATGGGACGCGGGTGTCGAAGCAGGCTGGTGCATCGTCGATTTCGTGGAACTCGAGCAGATAGCCCCCCCGCTGCCCGCGCCGCCCGGTTCATTCTCTGTCACGGAACCCCGGTTCGGTGCGGTGGGAGACGGTCAGGCCGATGACACCGCCGCGCTCCGCAATTGCCTCGCGGCGGCGCACAGGGAGGGAAAGGCCGTCTGGCTCCCGGCCGGCGTCTTCAAGATCGCGGGTGACCTCGATCTGCTCTCTGGCATCACCTTGCAGGGCGCAGGCATGTGGCACACCACGCTCATCGGCGAGGCCGCGCAATACCGCGATCCGGCCCGGCGGGTCCGGTTCAACGGGCGGGGGAGCCGCATTCGTGTAGCCGATCTCGCGGTCATCGGCAGGTTGGATTACCGCCACGACGGCGAACCGAACGACGGATTTACCGATGCTTTTGGCGAGGACTCGAGCCTCTCGCGGATCTGGATCGAACACACCAAGGCCGGCGTCTGGGTGAACAATTCGAGCAATCTCGTCGTCGAGGGCTGCCGGTTCCGCAACACGATCGCGGACGGGGTGAACTTCTGCGTGGGCATGCGCGGCTCCACGATCCGGAATTGCACCGCCCGGGGCACCGGGGACGACGGTTTTGCCTTCTGGCCTGCGACCCATGCACCGCAGCAGTACGCGCCCGGCGGCAATCTCCTCAGCCACTGCACGGCGCAACTGCCGTTCCTGGCCAACGGAGCCGCCATCTACGGCGGCGAGGGCAACCGCATCGAGGATTGCCGGTTCGTCGACATCGCGGCCGGCTGCGCCGTCCTGATCAGCACCACGTTTCCCACTGCCAACCCTGATCGAAAGATCGATAACCACTTCAGCGGCACCACGGTGGTGCGGAACTGCGACCTCCTCCGCAGCGGCGGTTACGACCACACGTGGGCCTGGCGCGCCGCGCTGCAAATCTGCCTGGACCGCCGCAGCCTCGCCGGCCTCGAGCTTCGCGATCTGGACATCGTCGACAGCCTTTCGGATGGCCTGAGCGTGGTGGCTCCGGGCACCCAACACGGCCAAGGCAGACTGTCCCACGCCAGCCTCTCCGGCGTGCATGTCCCCAACTTCGGCTTAGGTTCCACGGGCCGCCATGGGCTGTGGATTCGGAACGACGCCTCCGGCAGCCTCACGCTGCGCCGTTGCGCCATCGTCGGAATGGAGAACAGCTCCACCAACTTCATGATCGACCGCGAATAGCGCGATACCCGCTTCCACTCGGGGGATCGTGGCGAGGTCTGCCGAGAGGGAGCAGCGCGGTGTCGAGTTCCCATACCGGAACCCCCGGCAAGCCGGGCACCGGCGCTGCGCCGGAGCCGGGCTGGGCGGCCGGCTGCGCCTGCCTCCCGCCGCATGGAGCTGTGAACGGGTGCTGGATGGCCTGCGAGACCGTACCGCCGGGCTTGACGCTGCCCCGGCGCAAGACACACTGCCGGCATGTACAAGATGATCGGTGGCGACGGGCAGGAGTACGGCCCGGTCAGCGCGGAGCAGATTCGCGAGTGGCTGGCCGAGAACCGTGCGAACGGCCAGACCCTCGTCCAGCCCGAAGGGGCCACAGACTGGCGGCCGCTGTCCGCCTGTCCGGAGTTTGCGGACGCGCTGGGCACCCCGCCGGCTGCCGCCGCGCCGCCGCCGATCGGCTCCTGGGACGCCGGCGCGGGTGAGCAATTGACCGGCGAAGGGGAACTGCAGGTCATGGAGTGCCTGGGACGGGGCTGGCTGCTGGTGCGGGAGCATCCGGCACTGATCCTGGGCGGCACGGCGCTGGTGCTGGTGATTCTGCTGGCCGCCGCGCTGGCCACCTGTGTGGGGGGCTTCATCAGCCTGGCCATCTCGGGGGCGCTGCATGGCGGCTTGCTGCTCATGTACTTGCGGCTGCGGCGGGGGCAGCCTGCGAACCTGGCCACGGTCTTCTCCTGTTTCGGCACGGCCTTCGTGCCCTTGATGTTTGTCTGGATCATCACGCACTTCCTCAGCGGGTTGGGCCTGGTCCTCTGCCTGGTCCCCGGCTTGGTGCTCAAAGTGCTCTGGGTCTTCAGTTTGATGCTCGCCGCCGACCGTGGTTTGGACTTCTGGACCGCCATGGAGACGAGCCGCAAGGCGGTGATGCGGCAGCCCTTCGCGGTGGCGGGGCTGCTGACGGTGGCTTACCTGCCGTTGCTGATCTACACTGTGTGGAGCAGCTATGACGCCTCCGTCTACTTCATGAACGTGTTTGGGGATGCCTTTGCGCGCATGGATTGGACGGAGATCCGCGACAAACTCCAGAGTGTCAGCGGCTACGCGTTCAAGCTGGAGCTGCGCGAACGCTTTGTAGTGTTGCTCAACCTGCCCTTTGCCTATGCCGCCCTCGTCTGTGCCTACGAACAAGTCTTCGGCCGGCGCGGTCCGCAAGCCGATTGACAAGCCGACCGCGTGGGCGGCGACGGTGTCGAACCTGGCCGTGCTGCCGGGTCTCGGCTCGCTGGCGCTGGGCTGGAAGGTGGGCTACGCCCAGGCCGCCCTGGGGGTCTGCGGGTTCGTCCTGAGCCTGACCTCCGTGGTGCTCTACTCCCGGTTGTGGATGGAGTTGGGCGAGCTGCCCGAGGCGGTGGCGTGGCAGTTGTTACTGGGGGTTGCGGGGGTTGGGGTTTTCGGGATGGGCTGGCTCTGGGCGCTGGCTTCCTGC
>CAYYMW010000027.1:0-29901 GCA_964472515.1 uncultured Verrucomicrobiota bacterium
GTGGAGGGAGGGCGGCGGGCGGCGCCGCCACCGCCGGTTCGGGACGAAGGCCGGTGTCGAATCCAGCCGGCGCCGGTCCTGCCGGCGCGGTGATGCGCTTGGGATGACCCGGTTCGGCCGGAAGCACTTCGCACTTGGTGCCCGACCAACTCATCAGCATCCGCAAGGCGTCGTCCCCCGCCACGCCGGGCCCAACGGCGTCGACAACTTCACCGTCCTGAACCCAGAGACGCCCTTCGAACTCGCCATAGACCACCCGGATGACCGAGGAATTCCGTCCCAGGCCCTCGAGCCGCAAGACCTCCGCAAGCGTAGGCTCTCCCAGGGGAGTGCTCGCGGCAGTGGTCAGGGCCTTCTTGAGCAGGGCATCGACGTAGGTGAGGAAAGTCTCGATTTCGTGGCTGGTGCTGGGTTTCTCGCAGAAAATGTCCACCCCCATTGCCTGGGCGCGTTTGCGGAGCTGATCGTCCACAATGGAACTCATGGCGACGGTCCGGACATGCGGCCACCGCCGACGGACGGTGGCGAGCAGTTGGAGGCCGTCGATCTTGGGCATGCTCAGGTCCGTCACCAACATGGTGAACGGCTGGGCGTCGAGCATCGCCAAGGCCCGGTTGGCGGTGGTGGTGGTCTGAATGTCTGGCTGGCCGGGCAGCCGCTGGAGGATCTCGCGATAGATCTCCACCATGTCCGGATCATCATCCAACAGCAGAATTTTATGGCGCGCTGACATTATCGTAAGGCTCCGCCGCGTTCCGAGTTGCCATTAAACGGCTTGCCCAGGAAAATTGCAAGCCGTAGCTCGCTCCAGGCAGCGCTTGCGGAAAGTAGTCAGGGGTGGCTGTGGGGCCGGCTGGCGGGGTCCTTTTGCCTGACGCGCACCGCAGCCGCGCGGTGGAGCCGCCTCCGTCAGCTTCCTCCCGCCCTCACGGACGCGCCGACGCATTGCCGGAACCGGCTGGTCTGGCAGGGGGGCGGCGGTGCGGGAGTTGGGTGGCGATTTCGTTCAAGCCAATTCAGAGCTTGAAGATATTGGATAAGTCGGTTGAATGGGGCCATGCTACCCGGCCAAAAAGCGGACACCGGGCAGCGTCAGACTCGAATGAACGCACTCTTATACAGCAGCATTGTCGTCATTTATGTGTTGGTCATGCTGGCCATCGGTTACTGGTGCATGAAGCGGACCAAGTCGGTGGGAGACTTCTTCCTGGGGGGACGCACGCTGGGGCCGTGGATGAGCGCCTTCGCTTACGGCACCACGTATTTTTCGGCCGTGTTGTTCATCGGGTACGCCGGGCGGCTGGGCTGGGGGTTCGGGCTGGCCACCATGTGGATCGTAGTCGGCAACACGCTGATCGGCTCGCTGCTGGCATGGAAGATTCTCGCGGGCCGCACGCGCGACATGACGACCCGGCTCAACGCGATGACCATGCCTGAGTTTCTCCGTGCCCGGTACGACAGCAAGCCACTCCAGATCATCGCCGCCGTGGTGGTGTTCGTCTTCCTGGTGCCTTACTCGGGCTCGGTGTACATGGGGCTGAGCTACCTGTTCCAGAAGGCCCTCGGGCTGGAGTACAACACGGCGCTCATCTTCCTGGCAGTGTTGACGGGTGTGTACCTGGTGATGGGCGGGTACTTCGCCGTGGCGATCAGCGATTTCATCCGGGGCATCGTGGAGTTCGTCGGCGTTTTCGTGATGGTCTGCCTGCTGGCCAACATGAAGGGTGGGTTCCTGGAGTCCTTCGGGCAGTTGCTCGATCCCAAGCATATGCCCGCGCTGCTGCCGCCAGCGGCCCCGGCGGCGGGAGCGGCGGTTTCGGCCATCCCGGTCTTTCCCGGCTGGCTGACGCTGGCTTCCCTCGTGTTAATCACGAGCTTCGGCCCGTGGGCTCTGCCGCAGATGGTGCAGAAGTTTTACTCCATTCGCAGCAAAGCCGACGTCAACCGCGCCATGATCATCGCCACCGTCTTCGCGCTGTTCATGTCGTTTGGAGCTTACTACAGCGGGGCGTTGACCCACCTGTTCTTCACGAATCCGAAGGAGGATTTCGTTCCCATCCTCAACGCCGCCACCAAGAAGCCCGACCTCGACCTGCTGATGCCCCATTTCCTGCTGACCTACGTGCCGCATTGGCTGGTTCTGGTGATCCTGCTGCTGGTGTTCTCGGCCTCGATGTCGAGCCTATCCTCGCTGGTGCTGGTCTCGAGTTCGGCTATCGCCATCGACATCTACGGAGCCTTCGTGAACCGGGAGGCCAACCAGGCCCGCACCATGGGGTTGATGCGGATTCTTTGCGCCGTCTTCGTGCTGCTCTCGCTGGCGATCGCCGTGACGCGCGTCGACGTGATCGTCAATCTGATGGTGGTGGCGTGGGGCGCGCTGGCCGGGGCGTTCCTGGCGCCTTACCTGTACGGGTTGTTCTGGAAACGCACCACCAAAGCGGGCGCCTATGCCGGCATGGCTGTGGGCTTGGGCACTTCGGTGGGTCTCTTCTTCTTCTGGGGCAAGCCGAACATCCCCGTGGCGGCTGCGCTGGCCATGGTGCTTCCCCTGATCGTCGTCCCCGTGGTGAGCCTGTTCACGGCCCCGCCCAAGGCGGAGCTGCTCAAGACGGCGTTTGGCGAGGGAGATCAAGCCGGTTCCACGCCAACGGCGAAGTAGTCCGGATAAGTTAACGAAAGAGCCCCGGCGGGGAAGCAGGACCCAGCCGGGGCTCGAGCAGTAACTGTAGCGGGGAGGAAATCAGGCCCAAGCGCTCAACTGACCGCAATCATGGAGACGCGTTCGTTACGGGCGTTCCTCGTAACTCCTTGAGCGCGAGGGTCAAGTGTGGGGTGTCCATCGACGAGAAAGTAGTACTGATGGTGGCCGTGGGTGAGCGTGGCCTGAATGGTCCAGCTCCCATCCGGTTGCCGACGCATGGGATTGGCATTGCCGTCCCAGTTGTTGAAGTCACCCACGACGGATACCGACGCTGCCTGCGGTGCCAGACACCAGAAGTTGACGGGTTTGGCCACCCGCTTGGCGGAATACCGATGAAGCGCCCCGACGGTGTTAATTCCTGCCCAAGTCATACCGGTCTAGTTACTTAAGATTGTGTGTTGTGGCCGGACACCACCAGTAACGGCGACATCCGACGACTGCAATAATAGCAGAATTCGTGCCTGCATCGAGGCATGGATGACGTCGACACGTTTGGTTCGTTCGAGAAATTGAACTGGGTGCGTGACGACGGGCGGTGCGTTTCATCAAAGTGTTCTAGAATGATAGAACACTTGGTTCCCATCGATGTTACCGGTTACCGGGCAGCAACTTGGTGTTGGGGACGCCATGCTACCCAGGCGAGTGGCAAAGGATTGAGGGAGTGCCGAGTGCCGACCAATCCCCAACGGCAAACCTCATGAAACTGAATCTCAACGCGACGCGGAGCCTTGGTTGCCTGCTGGCCATGGCTTTGGCCAACTTCACTTGGGGGGAACAGACCCTCAAGTCCCCAGCCGTCTTCGATCAATACTTTGAAGCTATGGGCGGTCGTCTGGCCGTCCAGAAGGTGGAGACTGTCCTGGTACTCGCCACTACCAAGGAAGGCGACCAGGAACTCACGGTGGAACTGGCCTTCAAACCGCCGGGACGATTTCTGCTGACCGCCTCGAACGGCGAGGGTTTGACCATCCGTCGGGGCCGGGATGGCCAGGCAAAGTGGTGGCGGCAAGACCCAAGCGGGGTGGCGGACATCGGGGATCCGGAGGTGGGCGACCTCATGGACTTGGCGATTGCGTATTCTCCTTATTCTCAGTTATTTCTGGCAGGAAGGTTGGCCGACGCGGGTTGCACTTTGCAGCGAGAGGGGGATCACTCAATCGTGGTCGTGGGACAAGCGAATGGCAAAGGGCCTTTTCCCCAGATGGCCTTTGATCGGCAGAGCGGATTGCTGGTGCGGGTTGGGACCGTGGAAGTGAGCGACTATCGAAAGGTGGAGGGGTATCAGTTTCCGTTTCGGGCGGTCACCAAGCGCCAGGAACCTTTGTTGGTGAAGGAGGTACGAGTGAATCCCGCGCTGGAGGATGCCCGGTTCGAGAAACCTGCCGGTGCCCCAGCTTCGACGATGGTGCAGCCCTCCGCAGAGACTTACCAAACCCGGCTATCCGCCCCGGGCAAGCTGGAGGTGGTGCGGCAGCCCAAACCGGCGAACTTCGGACGTGGGAAGGTGCGTCAAATTGCCGCATGGGATGCAAAATCCACGCGTCACGCACAGGTTGACCTCCGTGGGGCCGATTTGACGGCTTTGGACCTATCGAACCGCTTGACCGATCTTCTGCATGCGGACTTCGATAGCGTGACGCGGTGGCCGACGACGCTGCCACCGGATTTCGACGTTGGGAAGGTGATGGAACTCGGCAAGGACCCCGGTCTGGGAGTGCGGGAATTGCATCGCCGGGGCATCACCGGCAAAGGCATGGGTGTGGGGATTATCGATCAACCCCTCCTGGTGGACCACGTGGAATACGCCGACCGGCTGAGGCTGTACGAGGAGATCCACTCACCGGCCGGCGCCCCGGCACAGATGCATGGGCCGGCAGTGGCATCCATCGCCCTGGGCAGTACGCTCGGGGTGGCACCAGAGGCCGATCTGTATTATATCGCCGAAATGCACGGCACCATGAAGGGCCCTGGCCAGTTTGACTGGGACTTTACCCCGCTGGCCCAGGCGATCGAACGCCTGCTCGATATCAACCAGACCCTGCCGCCGCAGCGGAGGATGCGGGTCATCTCCATCTCGGTGGGCTGGGCACCGGACCAAAAGGGATTTGCCGAGGCCAACCGTGCGGTGAAACGGGCCGGCCACGAGGGGGTCTTTGTCATCTCCACCGCGATCGAGGAGACCCATCATCTCGCTTTTCACGGATTGGGGCGATCGGCCATGGCGGATCCGAATGCGTGGGCGTCTTACGGTCCCGGTTCGTGGTGGGCCCCGGCGTTCTTTGGAGGGCAATTCCGTCCCGCGCCAGATAAGCGCTTGCTGGTACCGATGGACGCGCGCACCACGGCCAGCCCGACTGGGCCCAAAGACTATGTGCATTACGACAGCGCCGGCTGGAGTTGGTCGGTGCCGTGGCTGGCCGGGCTCTACACGCTGGCTTGCCAGGTGAAACCGGACCTGACCCCCGAAGTGTTTTGGGCGGCGGCGATGAAGACCGGCCGCACGACGCAGGTGGCTCGCGATGGCGCAACGATTCCGTTCGGGACCATCGTCGATCCTGTGGCACTCATCGAGAGCCTGCAGGGGAAGTAGCGGTGGGGCGATCCGCGCTGGCCCCGTGACGGAGCCCTGTGAAGCCAGCCGCCGGAATATTCTCCGAGGAAGCCTGCTCGCCACGCCACAGTGGATTAGAGTGCGATGCGGGTGTGCCTGTCGGGCTGACATGAGCCGTTCCCAGACGGGGTTAGCCTCGAGCTGAAGCCGTCAGTCACTTTTCGCCACTTGCCTTGGGAGTCCGAAGCTCTTAAGCATAGCTCTGTACGTGCGGCGGGCCGTCTCGCTCAGAGTCAACAGACATCATGCCAAAGCAGCTTACAGTCAGATTGTTGCAGCAGGAGGCCGCTGCCTTTGCCAAGGCAGAGTCCGAACATGCGGAGCCGAGCCTTTTCGGGGTCACAGATGGAAAGGCTGTAGGCACGTATCTTGAGCACAAGTTCCAAGCCCATCTCCAGAGTCGCTACACGTATGGCCGGGGCAATTCCGCCAAGGGAATCGATTTCCCGGATCTTGACGTCGACATCAAGGTGACGAGCGTTCGGCAGCCGCAATCGTCCTGTCCCTTCAAGAGTGCGCGTCAGAAGATCTACGGGCTGGGCTACGCGCTGCTGGTGTTCGTTTACGAGAAGCAGGATGACCAGCAAAGCCGCACGGGAAGCTTGGACATCCAGCATACGATCTTCGTCGAGAAAGCACGGACGGCCGACTATCAGACAACCTCCGGACTCCTTCGCTTGATCGAGAACAAGGCCAACCGCGATGACATCCTTGCCTTCTTCCAGGAACGCATGTTGCCGGTCGACGAAATCGAGGCCGGATCGCTGGCTGACGAAGTGCTGCACACGCCTCCTTCGGTGGGCTATCTCACGGTCTCCAACGCGCTCCAGTGGCGGCTGCAATATGGGCGCGTCATCGAACAGGCAGGCAGGATTGGCGGCATCTTGCGGCTCACGTGAAGACTCCCTCCAAAATCGAGTTTGGGGATTTCCAGACGCCGCCCACCTTGGCGGGCGAAGTCTGCGGCCTGCTGCGCAGGCAGGGGGTGGAGCCGGAGACCGTGCTGGAACCGACTTGCGGCATCGGCGCGTTCTTGGTGGCAGCGGCGGCCGCGTTTCCCAAGGCGCGTTTGGCTGGTTGGGACATTAATCCTGCGTACGTCGAACAGGCGCGCTTGGCGCTCTCGCGGGCCGGCGCTGTCAGTCGCGCCCAGATCGACGCCAGTGACTTTTTTGCCCACGATTGGGATAAGGAGTTGGCAGCGACGCATGGCCGGGTCCTTGTGCTCGGCAATCTGCCCTGGGTCACCAATGCCGGTGTGGCTGCCGTGAACGGCTCGAACTTGCCCGCCAAACGGAATCTTCATGGCTATCGTGGCATGGAGGCTCGCACCGGCAAGTCGAACTTCGATATCTCGGAGTGGATGCTGATTCGGCTGGTGCAAGCCTTGCGCGGGCGAAGCGCCACCGTGGCGATGCTCTGCAAGACAGGGACCGCCAGGAAGTTGTTGCGCTTCGCTTGGCAGAATGACGGGCGTGTCAGCCAAGCGTCGCTGTATCGGATTGACGCCAAGCGCCACTTCGACGCGTCCGTCGATGCCTGCCTGCTGCTGGTTACCACCGGACAGGCGGGACCAGCCGAAGCCGGGGTATTCGACGACCTGTCCGCCACGAGCCAGTCGGGGCTGATCGGCTTGGCGGGTCAGGACTTGGTTTCCGATCTGAGCACCTATCGACAATGGAGACGGCTTGAAGGCGTTTGCCCTTACCAGTGGCGGTCCGGGGTCAAGCACGACTGTGCATCGGTCATGGAATTGTGGCGCAATGCGGACTCCAGCTTCCGGAACAAGTTGGGGGAGACCGTGCTGCTCGAGCCGGACTACGTGTTTCCCTTATTGAAGTGCTCCGACCTTGCCAACGGCCGCGTCGAGCCGGAACGGTTCGTTCTGGTTACCCAACGCCGCGTGGGCCAGGACACGACGGGCATCGCGACGCAGGCGCCGCGCACCTGGCGGTATCTGGAGTCTCATCGGGGCCGTTTCGATGCCCGGAAGAGTTCCATTTACAGCGGTCGTGTGCCGTTCGCGGTGTTTGGGATTGGGGATTACGCTTTTGCGCCTTGGAAGGTCGCCGTCTCGGGCCTGCACCGTCCGCCACGGTTCGTGATGATTGGACCCGTGGCCGGACAACCCGTGCTGTTCGACGACACGTGCTATTTCCTCTCGTTTGCTGAGGAAGCGGAAGCGCGGGCTGTGGCCAGCGTCTTGAACTCCGATATCTGCCAGCGGTTTCTGGCCTCGCTCACGTTCACGGATGCAAAGCGCCCCGTGACGGTGGAGTTGCTCCAGCGATTGAACCTCGGCGCTATTGCTGAGGCGGCCGGCTTGGGGGACGACTTTGCTGCCTCTCGAAAGCGAGCTGCGCGCGAGTACGCGCAGCCAGCGGTGGTTCAAGCCGAGTTCGTGATGGATCGTCCCGGAAAGGGGGGGTGAGCGCCCTGCCCCGGTACCGAACGGCGAAACGCGATCAGTCTACGGGTCCTCGTCTGGCGGCAGTAGCTTGCGCCACAGGGGCCTGAGCAATAGTCCGATGCCGATCCAGATGAGGGCCCAATAGATCACGAACAAGCCGCAAACCAGGTAGGTGTCATCGACCTCCTTTCCGTCGTAGAGCGTGGCACTCAGAAAATCGCGCAAGCCATAGACGGGCTTGTTCACGACCCAGAACACCCCTTCAAACCAATAGTGCTCTTTGGAGAAGGCAAGGCAGATCGCGATATAGATCTGGACCAGTCCTATGATTGTCCCGGGTATTGCCCACAACAAGAGTGGAAGGAAGCGCCGCATCGAGCTCTTGTTGTCCATTGAGCGACGTTCCCGGCTTACCTGCCGATGACACCCAGCGCCAGCTTGACCGCTTCCTGCACGTGCTTGGGCGGGGAGGTCTTGCTGAGGGCTTCGAGCAAGGCGCGCGCTTTGGCGGCTTCGCCGGAACGCCGGAGAGCCTCACCGCATTCGAGACAAGCATCGGCCACCGGCGTCCGAACCGCTTCGGGTGCGGTGGCGAGGATGGCTTGCAGAGCGCGGGCCGCTTTAGCGGTGCCGATGCGTCCCAAGGCGGAGGCCGCCGCCCCAATCACGGCTGGGTCGGGCCGCTTGAGCAGACGGGCGATGGCCGCCACGCTTTGGCCATCGCGACGGTTGCCCAGCGAGCGCAGACAACCGATCAGTTGCCTGCCGGTGACCTTCGTCAACTGCTCGCGCAGGACGGTCGCGGCCTCGGGGCCGGGGAAGGCTTCGAGCGCGAGGCGGGCGGCATCGAAGGTGGCTTCGTTCACCAGCAACGCGGCCAGCGCGGGGGCAGACTGGGCGGACCCGATCATCGCCAGCTTGCCGCAGACGAACTCCTTGGCAACGGCGGACGCCTTGCCGTTCAGCGTCGCAACCAGGCTTTTCTCCAGGGAAACGCGGCCCGCAGGTTCGCCCAAGGCGGCCTGCACGGCGGTATCGATGGCTTCAAGGTCCGTGCGAGGGGAGCCCCAATCATAGCGGCTGAGCGAAGAGAGGGCCTTGTTCAAGGCTTCCGGAGTGGGTTGAGTGGGCATGATCGTAGAGGTTACTTGCCGAGAGTCAGGCAGAGGTCATCAAGGAAATCCAGGGAGGAGGTCGCGAGCGCGGGCGGGACGGCCGCGTCCAGGCTGAACATAACCGGCTTGCGTCCGAGGCGGGCCAGTTCGCGGAGAATCTCCTCCGTGGCGCCTTTACCCTTGCCCCACGGCACGGTGCGAGCCTCGGCGCCCTTGGCATCCGCATCCGCCACCTGCAGTAGGGTCAGACGGTCGCCCAACGACTTGGCCGCCTTGGCGGGATTCATCTTGGCGCGCAGCCACTCCCCGGTATCGCCATAGGCGCCGAGGTACGCGCTTCGGCTTCGCAACTGCCGGGCCAGCTGCTTGGGATTATGCGCGCGGAGGGCGATGCGCAGATCATTGGTGCGGGCCAGTTGTTCGAGCGTGTCCCACGAATCAGCCGGGGCATCGGTTATGAGCGCTTCGACCCCCAGCCTGCGGGCGAACCGTGCCAAGCGTTGCGCCTTCGCCTCGTCGCTTGGCCAGACCGGGACTTCGTAGGTCAACAGGCGGAGGCTCGCGGCGTCGAGCTTCAACCGTATCTGCCGCAGTTGCTCGTCGTTCAGGGTGTCGTCGAAGAGGACGGGGAGATCCGGGCCTGCCTTCTGGGCGCTGGTGGCCCCCAGGAAGCGCAGCCCGCGGGAGGCAGCCTGGTCGATGGACTCGAAGAGGGTGCTCGGCGTGGTGGCGCTGGCCTGCAGACCAACGCGCCAGCCCAGCCGCTCGCGAGCGCTGGCGGCGGGCGTTAGGAAGGCGCTGGGCAGGGTGGGAACGGGCAGGTCGCCCAGCGCGAACTGGATGGCCGCCAGGTAGAACTCGAGCATCCTGGGGTCCTGAAAGACGTAGGGGTTGTGCGCGATGGTGCAGTAGAACGCGCGGCCCCGCCCGTACTGGCGCACCCAGGCCAGGGCGTAGTCGTTGTCCGCGCGGAGGCAGTCGCCCCGGGGCGGGCCCTGCGGTTGGCCGGTCTTTTCGTTGTCGATGCTCAACAACACCCGGGCGCGCTGGCGCGAATAGGGCTCATGCACCCGGAAATACTCGTCGCGATACTCGAAATTCGGGCCGCCGAACGCACGCGTGATGGGGTTGGCGGGGTCTTCGACGCGGATGATGGCGCGCTCATCGCTGTCACGATGGTTGGCGCCCCGGCCTGCGAGCAGCACGCCGAATTCCGGCCAGTCCTCGATGGCGCCGGGCCACTTGGTGAAGGCCACCGCCGTCCCATGCACCCCCAGCAGGCCGCCGCCGGAATAGACGAACTCCATGAGGCTTTGCCGCAACGCCGGGTCTTCGAAGAGGTTGCCCACATTGTTGTTGAAGAACACAGCATCGTAGCGCCGCAGCGAATCCGGCGCGAAGACGGCGGGATCCTTGCTGACGTCCATCTGGAACGCCCCAGTGCGCTCGCCCATGAGCGCGAAGGCGTGGTTGGCGTCGTTGGCCGAAGGGTGGCCCCCATACCCGACGTTGAGGGTGAACACCAGCAACCGGCGTGGCTTGAGCGGTTTGGCCGGGGCTTTGGCGGGGAGGGCTTTTTCAATCAATTCGCGCGCGGCGGCATCCTGCAGGTAGGGCGTAGTGGCGAACTCGACGGCGCGTGTCGGGAACAACACGGCGGCTGCGAGCAGGAGAGGAAGGGGGAGAGTCTTCATGAATGCTGGTTCATCGGTTCAGAGGTACCAAGGCGCGCGCATGCCGCGTGAACGAAGTCGGTTGGCCGCCTCGCAGTCCAGGAATTCCTCTTTCACCGGGTCCCACTTGAGGGAGCGGCCGGTCCAGCAGGCGAGGTTGGCAAGGTGCCCAGCGGAGGCCGTGCGGTGGCCGATCTCCTCATCGCAACTGGTGGGCTTGCGCGAGCGGATGCACTCGATCCAGTTCGCGTGGTGGTTATTCGCGCCGAGGTTGACCTCGCGGCTCGGCAGTTTGATCTCGTCGAAGATAGAGGCCGGCCCGCCCTCGATCTGCCCGCCGGTGGACATGCTGGTGATCCATCCGCGCTCACCCACGAACAACCCGCCGAAATTGCCGGCCAAGCGGGCGTCGTCAGGCACCGCGTGATACAGGCGCTTGACGATGCCCCAGTCGTCCACCAAGTGCAGGAGTGTCCCGTTGGCGTAGCGCAGCGTCAGGGTGGGAAACTGGCCGCTGGACGGGTGGATGATCTCCACCGGGCCGCTCCTCTCCATGCCCAACGCATACTGGATGACATCCCCAGAGTGGGCGAAATGCCAAGTGAGCGACGTGACGCCGAAACCATCCTGAAATGCCCACGGCACCACACCCGGGGAGGGATTCGCATGATAGAGGGTGTTGTAGGGTCGCCACGGCGCGGGGCCAACCCACAGGTCCCAGTCCAACCCCTCGGGAACGGGTTCCGATGGCAGTGCGTAATCCAGCGGGACATACGATTTGCCCGTCACGGCGGGGTTGAGCACGCTGGCATAGGGTTTGGCTCGCTCGGAGTTGATCCAGATCGAGAGGCTGTTCCACAAGCAGAAGGCGGACTTCACCTTGCCCAGGCCGCCCTCGCGCACGAACTGGCAGACCTGCCGGATGGCAGGCGTGGAGCGGTATTGGGTGCCGGTCTGAAAGATGCGGCCGTAACGGCGCGCGACTTCGACCACCCGGCGGCCTTCCTGAATGGTGATCGAGATCGGCTTCTCGCAATAGACGTCTTTGCCGGCCTTCATCGCGTCAATGGCTTGCAGGGCGTGCCAGTGGTCGGGAGTGGCAATGACCACGGCGTCCAAGTCCGGCCGGGCCAGCAGTTCCCGGTAATTGTTGTAGGCGACGCACGCCTTGTAGGACGCCTGGTTCCGGGCGTCGGCATACCGCTGTTCGACCAGGGCGCGGCCGTCTTCGCGCCGGGAACGATCCACGTCGCATACTCCAAGGACTTGGAACTGCGGATCCCCGACCAAACGGTGGAGGTGTCCGCTGCCCATGGCGCCGCGGCCGATCAAGCCCACGCCGATGCGGTTGGCCGGAGCCACAGTGCCTTCCGCGCCGCGCACGGCGGCCGGGAGGAACATCGGAGTAGCCAGAAGGCCGGCAGCGGCGGCGGTGCGTTGGACAAACCGGCGCCGGGACAGGCCCGGACGGGTGGGGAAATCGTTGGCGCTCATGTGGGTAAGAGTGGGTCGGCCGGTATCATCGTGCTTGCTGGGTCAATGCGTAAACGGTGCTGGTCGGAACGTCAAGCCGGGGCTGTGTCACGGAATCCTCCCTGCATGGCGGTAATCAGGCATCGGAATCCCCAGTTCGCGGGCTGGAGAGGCCGGGTTCCAGCCGATCTCTACTTGCGACCAGTCGGTTAGGAGCGGGTCGGCTACCTTTACTCCGGCAGGGGCGTGCGGGTTGGTGTCTTTGGCGCTGTAGTCGCTCAAGGTCACCCATTCGAGCGTGCCGGTCTTCGAGAAGAAGAGGTTGTTGGTCCAGGAGGTAACCGCGTTGGCGCCTTCGACACGGATCTTGCCGGTGGCATAGAGGAGGTTGCGTTCCACCCGAAAATCGCGTGACCGGGGGAACGTGATCTTCATGTCACCCTCGGCGAGAAACACGTTGTCACGGATGATGTTGTTGGTGGCCATGTGGTTGTGAGCCGGCCAGTTGACCCGAACCGCGGTATTGCCTTCGACCACGCAGTTGGTGCAGCGCTCGTCGAGGTAGTACGCGCAGACGGGGTAGCCTCCGCGATCCGTGATGTCGCGGGCAAGGTTACCGCGCAGGATGGTGCGTTGGCCGCCAAAGACGTAGATGGCAGCGCCATCGTGCAACACCTTCATGCAATCGTAGAGCAGGTTTTGGCCAATCAGCGCGTCTTCCCCGCCAGAGTTGATGGCCGAATAGGAACAGTCATGCACCTCGTTGTGGGTGATTTGGTGGCGCGTGCCGCCGCGGAAGATCCCCACCGCGCTGGGGTAAGCCCGGCCTACGCCGTGAACATGGTTGTTGTGGATCACGGTTTCCGTGCCACCCACGTAAATGCCTCCGGCCCCGCACTCGGCAACCTCGCAGCCTTCCACGCGGACGCGCCGCAGTTGTCCGTGGCTCTTGATTCCTTGACCAGCCACACCTCTAACTGAGAGGTGCTCGAAGGAGCAATCTTCGAGATGTTCGAGGCTGATCGCGCCGGGGAACGCGTCCGCCGCGAAACCGCCGGTGATGAGGGGGACAGTGGTCGTGCTGAACGTCAGGCCGCGTACGTGGAGGTCACGCAAGGGTTGGCCCGGTTTCCCACCCGCTTGCAGGATGGTAAAGACCGTGGGCGCAACCACTTCAACCCTTGCCATATCTTCGCCCGGCAGTGGCCAATAGACGATGCGGTTGCGTGCGCGGTCGTGGAACCACTGGCCGGGCCGCGTGAGTCCCTCCTGCGTGTTCCACAAGACGAACTTGCGTACCCCAAACGCGCCGGGTGGGTGCCCGGCGGCCGGCGTGAGCTTGAGCAGGTGGTTCTCTGGATCATGGCTGGCGACTCCCACGCACGATTCGTCCCACATGTGGAAGACCGTGATCTCGGCGTTGGTGGTTACCAAATCAGGGTTGAGAGTGCCAGGGGCGTACCGCAGCGTCGTCAACTCCTCCTGGGTGGGCGGGCGCTTCCAGCCTCCGCCGGTGGTACTCATCCAAGGGATGTCAAAGCGGCTCTCGTGGGGAAGCGTTCCCTCGGCCGGAAAGCGTGCCCGGGGCCGGTTTTGTCCATCGACGCACAGCAGGCGCACCTGCCAGTCGGCCGGGGCAAGGGTTCCTGCCGCAGTCGGTCGCACGCGAGATGGCAAGGGTGCGGTGTAGCAGTGGTCGCCCTCCTTGACCCACCCCGTAAGGGGTTGGCCACCGATCAAAACGGGCTTGGCGCCGGGGGCTGCTTCGATGGTCAGCCCGGAATCGCGACCGTCCAACTGCAGAGAAACGTTAAAGTACTTGCCATCGTGGACGATGACTTTCTTGGGCTGCCCGGCGGGCACTTGCCGTGCGGCATCCCGTGCCTTGGTTAGGTTGGCAAACGGTTCGGTGGTGGTACCGGGGTTGCCATCGGACCCGGTGGGCGACACGTGATACTCTGCGGCGGGCAGCGTGCTCCACCCCAGCCCAACGACCAGCAGTGCCACAAAAAGGTTTGAGCCTTTGACGGTAAGGGCATAAGAAGACCGAGACACATGCCAGCGCATGGCCATCAGACTGCAACCGGCAGCGGAACATTCACAGCGTCAAGACGCTGGGTAGGCTGTCGGTCCCGGTCTTAACCCTCCTGTGGCCATGCCTTTGCCTCCCCATTCTCCGCGCGGACCCGCCCCGCGACCTGCGCCACGTCCAGTCCGACGTTCGCCCCCGAAGGTGCCATGGTGGCGGCGGCGGCGAGTGCAGCAGGCCTTCTGGTTGGCGGTATTGAGTTTGGGGGTAGCCGGCCTGCTCGTGGCGTGGCTGGCTCCGACGTGGGTTCAGCAGCTCAGACCTGAACCGAACGTGCCCCGCGCGGTCGGGCATCCGGTGGTCGTCCCGGAACCGTATAATCTCTACGGCGGTTCCGCTACCTGTCGGGAATGCCATCCAAAGGAACATGAGCTCTGGCAGCGATCGAACCACGCTTTGGCCGAGCGGGTGGTGGCGCTGGCCTCGGACTTGCCTTACTTCTATCCGCC
This sequence comes from uncultured Verrucomicrobiota bacterium, assembly GCA_964472515.1. GTDB lineage: Bacteria > Verrucomicrobiota > Verrucomicrobiia > Limisphaerales > J093 > CAYYMW01. The sequence continues at coordinate 14,525 of CAYYMW010000027.1, forward strand.
GCGAACCATCCCCCACGGGAAGCAGACTTCCGGCGTGCTCTACCAACGCCAACGGTTCGAACTCACCACCCGGGGGGCAGGCGGCGTTACGAACGTCTATCCGCTCGAACGCGTCATTGGCGTGCGGCCGCTGCAACAGTATCTGACCCCCTCGACCGGAGGGCGATGGCAGGTGACCGAGCTGGCGGTCGAGCTCGACAAGAAGGAGTGGTTCGACGTTTATGGGGAAGAAGACCGACAGCCTGGCGAATGGGGGCATTGGATGGGCCGGGGGATGACTTGGAACAGCATGTGCGCGGCGTGCCACAACACCCGGGTGCGCAAGCAGTATGACGCCACCCAGGATGCCTATCATACGATGCTCGCGGAACGCGGAGTAGGTTGCGAGGCCTGTCACGGACCCATGCAGGATCACGCGGAGTGGCAGCGCCGGCGTGCCGGGACCGGTGGGCCCCCCGATCCCACCTTGCGTCCGTTGACGGCTGAGCAAATGCTGGAGACCTGCGGTTCCTGCCATGCGCGTCGCACCGAGTTGACCGGGGATTTCGTGCCCGGCGAGCGGTTTTCGGACCATTACGGCCTGGTGCTGCCCGACGATGGCCAAACCTACTACCCGGACGGGCAGGTGCGCGACGAGGATTTCGAGTACGCTGCGTTTCTGGGCAGCCGCATGCATATCAGCGGGGTGAAGTGCGGGGACTGTCATGAACCGCACTCCGGACGCGTGCGCGCCCACGACAACAGCCTTTGCCTCCGCTGCCATGGGGGGCCCGTGCCGCCCGCGCCGCTCATCGACGCCGCGACCCACAGCCACCATCGCCCCGGCACGAAAGGTGACGCCTGCATCGATTGCCATATGCCTCAGACGGTCTACATGCAGCGCCATTGGCGGCATGACCATGGCATGACCATTCCCGACCCTCTGCTGACCCAGCAGCACGGCATCCCCAATGCCTGCACCCGGTGTCACAGCGACAAGAGCGTGGATTGGTCGCTGCGATACGCCGACGAATGGTATGGCGGGAAGATGGAGCGGCCTTACCGGCAACGTGCCCGGACGCTGGCCCGTGCCAAGGCCGGCATGGTCGAGGCCCTCCCTGGCTTGACCAACCTGGTTGCCAAAGAGCCCGCCGGGTACTGGCGCGCCGTGGCCACCGGCTTCCTTAAGCCATGGGCGGATCGGCCCGAAGTGTCGGCCGTCCTGTTCGAGGCCGCGGCGGACACGAACGCCTTGGTGCGGGTGGCGGCAGCCCGGACGCTGGAGGTCTTGGCGGCTACGAATCACCCCGAAGCCGGCGCGGCGCTCCGCCGCATGCTTGACGACCCCGTGCGGGCGGTGCGCATTGAGAGCGCGTGGGGGTTGCGTGCGAGTTTGGATACCCAGACCACGGCGGGAAGAGACTTGCTCCGGTTCCTCGAACACAATCGCGACCAACCTGCCGGGCTGCTTCAACTGGGCATCTTCCACCTGGACCGGAACAACCCAAACCGGGCCATCGGCCTGTTGGAGACGGCTGTTTCGTGGGATGAGGCTTCAGCGCCGCTGCGGCTGGCACTGGCGGTGGCCTACAGCCAGATTGGGCGGAAGGAGGATGCCCTCCGCCAGATGCTCGAAGGAGCCCGGTTGAGTCCCAAGGAAGGAGATGTTCATTTCAGGCTGGCCCTGGCGCTGGACGAGGCGGGCCGCGGCAAGGAGGCGCTGGAGGCTTTGCAGAAGGCCGTGGCGCTTGATCCGCGTCACGCCCGCGCGTGGTACAACCTGGGCCTCGCCTTGAGCCAGGCTGGGCGGCTGAACGAGGCGCTGGTGGCCCTTGATCATGCGGGCGAACTGGACCGCGAGTCGGCCATGGTCGCTTACGCGCACGCCACGGTGTTCGCGCGCTTGGGTCGCTATGAGGAGGCCCGCACGGAGGCAAAACGCGCCTCGGACCTTAACCCCGAGATGCGGCAGGCCGCGGAACTTTATCGCGTGATCTCGCGCGAGATGAAGTAGGCTTCCGTTACTTGGCGGATTTCAGCACCCCGGATCGGCGAAGCCAATCCTCCGCCCGCTGGGGCCACGAGGTAACCAACTCGGGCGCACGCCGCAGGCCGTAACCATGGCCTCCGTCCGGATAGAGGTGCATTTCGGCGGGCACCTTGGCCTGCTTCAACGCCAGGTAGTAGAAGAGGCTCGTTTCCACCCGGATCACGTCGTCCTCCGTCTGCACGAGGAAGGTTGGCGGGGTGTTCGTGGAGACCTTCAATTCCGGGGCTACGCGGTCCGCTTCTTTCTCGACCGTCAGATACGCGGGGTAGATGAGCATCACGAAGTCCGGACGGCAACTGGCTTGGTCGGCGGCGTCCACCGGCGGGTAGGTTCGTTGAGCACCGCTCGTGCTCAAGACCGCGGAAAGATGCGCCCCGGCCGAGAAACCCATGACGCCGATGCGGCGGGGATCGATGCCCCACTCGGCAGCCCGGTGCCGCACCAGGCCGAGGGCGCGTTGGGCGTCCTGCAACGGAGCCTCGTGGCGGGCTCGATGGGGGCGCGCGGGCACGCGGTATTTCAGCAGCACCCCGGTCACCCCGACGGAGTTGAGCCATTCCACGACTTCGGTACCCTCCAAGTCCATGGCCAGGATGTGGTAGCCGCCTCCCGGGCATACCACGACTGCTGCGCCGGTGTCTTTCTCCTTGGGCGGGCGGTACACCGTGATGGTCGGCGCGGAGACGTTTCCCAGCCGGATCAACCGGCGGCCTGCCACCAAGCCCTCGTTCGGCTTGGTCAGGTCCTGCTCCTCACCGACCGGGCCTTGGTCCCCCGGGGCGACGCCGGGCCAGAGCGGGATCGGTGTTTGGGCGTGCGACGGGTGGGCCAGAGTCAGGCTGGATACCAAGAGGATACTGAGGAAGAACAGGGAGCGCATGTAAGTCGTCGTTAATTGGCAACCAATGGTGCGGCGAGACTACGGCGCGGGTTCGGAGCAGGTCAAGCTCCGGACCGAGCGTCCGCGCCGGAGGGTTGGGGGAGGGCGGCGGAGATGAGGTGGAACAGGTTGACATCGGCACAGCCATCCTTAGTTTGAGGGGTATGGTCCGCTTTCACTTGTGGCTTTGCCTTGCCCTGACCGTGGCGCTGGGACGCGTCGTGGCCGATGACGTGGGCCTGGTGCGGGTGGGCGACGTCTGGAGCTGGAACAAGCCTACCCCGGCGGTGCCGTGGCCAGGCTGGCAACAGCCCGGCTGCCCGGATCAAGGCTGGGCACGGGGATCGGGTGGGTTCGGCCTGGACTACTACGCTTACGAAGCGACCGTTCTGCCCTACCAGGAGGGCGATCTCCCGACTTTCCTGCTGCGCCGGGAGTTTGTGGTCGCGAAGCCGGAAGACATTGCCTGGCTGACGTTGCGTCTGGATTACAGTGGCGGATTTGTTGCCTGGCTCAACGGCCACGAAATCGCCCGCCGCGGTTTCAACGACCCCCCCGGCGTGCCCGTTCCTCCTGAGACCTACGCAGCGGCGCACTACCGGGGAACCCCGGAGCTGATCGACGTCTCCGCGGCGCAGCGCTGGCTCTGCTCCGGCACCAACACGCTGGCGCTCGAATGGCATCTGGCACCGGGCCATTTCTACGGCTCGGGGGAAGGATTGGTCCCGGAGTTGGTGGCCAATTTCACCCGCGGACCCTTCCTCCAGGACATGGGCACCGATCACGTCTGGGTGCTCTGGCGAACGGGCAGCCCAACCATCGGTACCGTCGAGTATGGCCCCTCGGACCGCCCTGCCTGCCGCGTGGCGGAGTCAGCCCCGGCCACCAACCACGCGGTGCTATTGACCAACCTGACTGCCCATGCCCGTTACGTCTACCGCGTGACGGTCGAGGGGGACGGGCGCATCGGCAGGTCCCCGTGGCTGCCGTTCCGCACTTTCTCCGAAAGCGGGCCGGTCCGCTTCACCGTGGCGGCGGACGTTGGCTCGGGCGCTCTGCCCCAACTGCAGATCGCCGCGGTGATGGCCGCGGCCAAACCCGACCTGATGCTGTTCGCCGGTGACCTGGTCTACCCTTACTACAATTCCTCGACGGAGGAGCTCCATTTCTTGAGCGTCTATGCCCGCCAGATGCTGAGCACCCCGCTCTTTGCGGTTGCCGGCAATCACGATGTCGTCTACTACGATCCCGCGCCCTTTCTGGCCGCCTTCCATCCACCCACCAACAACGTCTCGCCAGAGGCGCACGCTCTGGCCCGCACCGGGCCGTCCCACTACTACAGCTTCGATCACGGCGACGTGCATTTCGTGGGCCTCTACGTGCCGCTGATGGAAACCGGCTTCGATCTCCTGCCCGCCTCGCCCCAACTGGCTTGGCTCGAGGCCGATCTGGCCGCCACGCGCAAACCGTGGCGGATTCTCTTCCTCCATCACCCGGTCATGACTTCCGGCCCCCATGCCGCCGACGACTATAACTCGAATCAAAAGCTTGATCCGGGCGAACTCGGCGAACTCCTGCTCCCCGTGGCCCAGCGTCATGGGGTTCAGTTGATCCTCGCTGGCCACGATCACGATTACGAGCGGTTCCAGCCGGTCGGCGGCGTCTATCAGGTCATCTCGGCCGGTGGGGGAGGGCGGCTGTACCAGATGTCCTACGCGCATCCCGCCAGCGCGCGGTTTGCCTCGCGGTACAACTGTCTCTCGGTCACGGTGGCCAAAGACGAACTCCAAGTGGAGGCCTTGGATGAGCGCGGAAGCACGTTTGACAGCATGGTCGTCCGCCGCGTGCCGCCACCGGCACCCGCTGAATACCAAGCCCGGCCCGCTTCGCCCGCTTTTCCCGCGAACCTCCCCGACGATCGCGACGGCAATCTGGCTGGACAGCGCTTCGATTTTCCGGGCCCGGCGCTGCCCACCGCCGGCGGCCGGTTCTCGAACCTCGGCCAGGCTCAGTTCGCCTATGACGCCACCAACCTCTACTTCGGCTTCGCGCGGAGCGTCATCGGCAGCGACGCCTACCTTGTGTTGTTCCTGGGAAACCCGCGCCAACCCGGGGTCACGAACCTCTCGGGCTTGGGCAACCTGACCCTGGACCCAAGCGGCCAAGGGGCGGATGGTCTCGACTTCTTGACCAATCTGGCCTTTGCCAACTTCGCGCCCACGGTTGCCTGTCTGTTGGGCGACGAATTTGCCGACGGCCAGGCGCGCAGCTTCATCCGCACCAATCGCGTTTCGCAAGGGCCGCTGATCAACGCCGGGATGACGAACGTGCTGCTTCCGGTGGGGCAGGGGATCTTCCGGCTCCAGCCCGGTTTCCCAGATGTCCCCGGCACGCTGCTGCAGCAGTGCAGCGATTCTCCCCAGACCAGCACGGCCACCTTCGAACAGAATGCCGACTTCATCATGGGAGCCATTCCACTTGCGGAGTTGGGCCTTCGGGAAGGCGGACTCTTCGAGGCGGCGGCGATGGTCGTCAAGGCTGCGTTGCCTGACGACGGCGCCCGGTTGGATCTCACTGTGGATTCCGCGTATCTCGGCGCGGCCCTCGCTTTCGCCCCGGATGGTACAGCCGCGCTTTCCCCCATCCGCGTCCGCTTGCTGCCACCGACTGACGCCGATGGCGACGGCCTCGACGCCGCGGAGGAAATCGTCCGCGGCACCGATCCCGGCAACCCGGATACCGATGCCGATGGGCTGCCCGACGGTTGGGAAATCCAGCATGGCCTCGATCCGCTCGACGCCACCGCCGACAACGGCGCCGGGGGCGACCCCGATGGCGACGGCCTCACCAACGGGCAGGAGTGGCGCTGCGGCACCGATCCCGAGGACCCACGCTCCGGGCTCGCCCTGCTCATTCATGCGTCCCCCTCGGGCATTCTGCAACTCGGTTGGGCGGCGGTTCCGGGCAGGCTCTACCAACTCCAGATGGCATCCGACGCCCGCGGCCCTTTCATCGACTTGGCCGCCCCGACACTGCCCCGCCGTGCCACCTCCGGTTGGGAGACCTTCGACGTCGGGCCGGGCGATCCCTCCGCTCGCGAGCCCCGCTATTACCGCCTGCGCCTGGCCGAGTGAGCCAGCCCTTCGCGAGCTCCTGCCTCGCGGGTTACGGACGGTCTTGGAGGCCCTCCGCTTTCGCGCGTTTCTGCGGTTGGGCGGGCGATAGCTCGATCGTCCCAAACGCTCCGGCCACGTGGAAATCCGGTTGCGGGGTGCGCGCGTCCACCCAGGTAATCCAGTCGGGCGCGTCCGGCTTGCCGGGCGCGAAATCCGCCCGGAACAGCCCCGCCCGCAGCCGTGTCCCCGGACGCCATGGAAAGCCCATTTCTTCGAGTGCTGCCCGCGACAACGCCACTTCCACCTGGTAACCTCCGGGGCGCGGTTTCGCGTCGCATTCCCACTCCAACGGCGACCACCGGTCGTCGAATTGCCGGTAAAACCGCGCCGCGTAGTCGTGGACCGCGCCCTGCGCCGCCACTTCGATGCAGAAATACGGGTCCGCTTCGTTGCCCGACCACAGGAACAGTTCAACCCGGTCCTGCGGGTCCACCTCGCGCTCGTTGCCGCTCTCTGGTGCCGCTACCGGCGTCGTGTCGTCGCAGTCGAAGGCAAACACCAAACCTTCATCGAGCCAGAAGAGCCAGGCACGCGTGGCCGCCGGTCGTCGTCCCGGCTGGCCGGCCACCACGAATGCCGGCACCAGTGGGGTGCTCGCGTAGCACGACTCGCTGAGGTTGCCGTCCACCGTCACCGCCCCCTCCAAGGGGGGCACGCCCAGCGTTGTTGGGGTTGACCCGCCCGGCTGGCGATGCGCGCAGCCCGCGAGGATTGCCGCCAACCCCGCCGCTTGCACCAGGACTGTCAGCCGCCTTTTCATGCCGCCTCCTTCGGTTCGCCTTTCATCGTCCGCCACCGGCGCAGGCCCGCGCCGTACGCCTGCACCGGCGCAGTGCCCCAGCGTCGCGCGTAATCGCCATCCACCCACGCCGCGAACGTCCGCACGTGCCGGATGCCCCGCCGCGCGTACGTCGCCAGGTCATCTCGGAACACCGCGTCATTCCAGGGGATTTCCACAGTCTGGTCTCTCTTCCATCCCGCGAATAACGACGCATCCAGCCAGTACTCCAAGACCTGCGCGCCCTCCCGTCCGAACCACTCCAGATTCGCGTCCAGCGCCTCCAGCATCTGCGCATGCGTCAGGTCTCGTGACCGGCACCGTGCCTGCCGCTGGCTCAGCGGCGCGTCGAACCGCCGCTCGATTGGCGCAAACTCCAGGAACACCCCCGTCTCCGGTCTCACCTGTTTCGGCGCCATCAAGGTGTTGCTGTAGGCCAGGTGTGCCAACCACGCGCGCGGGTCAGCCATCCGGATCGCCCGCCATACGGCATTCGCGTAGATCAACGCTTGGTCGCTGTCCGTGTAGCCCCGGCATTTTGGGCAGCGGCACATGGGGATCCCGTCGTCGATCCAGTAGAAATACCGGCCGGTGGTCGATCGCAGCCGCCGCGTGTAATCCACGGCGTTCTCCGCCACCACCGCGAGGGCCGCCGTCGAGTGGACGCACAGGTTGTACTCCCGGAGCCGCTGTCCGTCGTCCCCCATCCGGAACATCGTCCGGTCCTTGTCGAAGAGTCTGCGAGGCAGCAAGTCCTCGAGGGCGTGCAACTCATGCTCGACCTCCAAACCGTGCCGCCGACATCCCGCCAGGAACTTCTCCCCGGCTTCCGTGCGCACAAAGGCGGCGATCTCGCTCGGCTTGATGTGGGTCGCCAGGGTCGTCAACCCGGCCTCCTTCGCCAGCGCGGGCCAATCCAGCGTCTGCATGTCCTTCACCACCACCACCGCACCGCGCGATTGGAACCATGCTCCTCCGGCGGCGGCGCTCCCTTTGCTGCTCATGCACCCCGCTAATCCCGCACCGACGGCCCCGCCTAGCGCCAAGCTAACCGTCCCCCTCACGAAACCCCGCCGCGAAAGCTGCGCGGTGGCGCCGAGGTCCCTGAAACCGTTTGGGGTGTCCATTTCTGCGAGGTTACACTCCGGACTTAGCTGCGCAAGTCCGTTTCCAACTGGCGACGAGTCATCATCAGCCTGACGAACAGGCGAGTCGCCAGGAAGTTGCATTGTCTGACGTAAATATCAGCAGTGCAATGTGTTAACTGTTTGATCGAATCCGGATTGTGGGATTAGTCGAGACGACCTCTCGCAGCCGTCCGAGCCTGCGCCGGCTACTCGGTGTCCTTCCCACCGCAAGTGGTGGATTCTGAGCTTCCGCTTTTGTCTGCTCCAAGACGCGTTTGAAGGGTTCTAAATATGGCTATACCAGTCGCTTACATTGGCTTCTGTGTCGCGTTGCCGGTCTGTCCACCATTTCAGGCTATCCAAGCTATTCAGCCACAACTAATTGTGATGCCTGAGATTCTCACCACAATACGTTGCGCAAAGTGCAGTTTGCAGTTGTCATTCGAGCCGGTTTCCGTAGACTTGGGTTTGCGATTTCTGGCCGGGTTGGCATGGTGCCTTCACCCCTCCGGGTGACTTACCCCGCCATCCTCGTCGGGATGACTCCAATTATGGTTACGCCCCCTGAAGGGTCCGAGAAGTACGACGCTTCCAAGATCGACAAACTCGAAGGCCTTGAGGCCGTGCGCAAACGTCCCGGGATGTACATCGGTGACCCGGACGAGCGCGGCCTGCATCACTGCGTCTTCGAGGTGCTCGACAACTCGATCGACGAGCACTTGGCCGGTTTCTGCCAGCGCATCGATGTCGCGTTGCATGTGGACGGGTCCTGCTCGATCCGGGACGACGGGCGCGGCATTCCCGTAGACATCCACCCCAAGTGGAAGATCCCCGCCGTCGAGTTGGTGCTCACCAACCTCCACGCTGGCGGCAAGTTCGGCCAGGGCGCTTACAAGTACTCCGGCGGCCTCCACGGCGTGGGCGCCAAGTGCGTCAACGCGCTTTCGGACTGGTTCAAGGTCGAAGTATCGCGCGACGGCAAGGTCTATTACATGGAGTTCGCCAAGGGCGCGACGGTTCGCAAACTGGATGTCATCGGCAAGTCCCGGCAGACCGGCACGCTGGTCACGTTCAAGCCCGACCCCACCATCTTCACCATCACCACCGAATTTAAATTCGAGACCCTGGCGATCCGGTTGCGTGAACTCGCGTTCCTGAACCCCGGCATTGAAATCGTCCTGACCGACGAACGCACCGAGGAGAAGAAGTCGGAACGGTTCCTGTACAAGGACGGCATCGAGGAGTTTGTGCGGCAGTTGGGCAAGAGCAAGCAGGTCCTCCATCCCAAGCCCATCGCCTTGACCGGCAAGCGGACGGTGCAGGTCGAAGGCAAGGATGAGGAAGTCTATGTCGACTGCGTGCTCCAGTACAACGACAGCTACAATGACCAGATTCTCTGCTTCGCCAATTCCATCTCGAACCCGGACGGCGGCACGCACAGTACCGGCTTCCGCACCGCGCTGACGCGCGCCATTAACCAGTACTCCAAGGCCAACGAGTTGCTGAAAGAGAAAGACCCGTCGATCTCCGGTGACGACGTGCGGGAAGGGTTGGTGTGCGTGGTCAGCGTCAAGCTGCCGAACCCGCGCTTCGAGTCGCAGACGAAGGTGAAGCTCGTCAACACCGAGATTGAAGGCATCGTCTCCTCGATCGTCTACGACGGACTGATGACCTTCTTCGACTCGAATCCCCCGATCGCCAAGAAGGTCATCGAGAAGGCGTTGATGGCGGCACGCGCCCGCGACGCCGCCCGCAAGGCACGGGAAGCGGTGCGTAAGACCGCCCTGTCCGGTGGCGGTTTGCCCGGCAAACTGGCCGATTGCTCCGACCGCGACCCCGCCAACACCGAGCTTTACATCGTCGAGGGCGATTCTGCAGGTGGCTCCGCCAAGCAGGGCCGGGACCGGAAGTTCCAAGCCATCCTGCCCATCCGCGGCAAACTGATCAACGTCGAGAAGGCCCGTTTGGACAAGGTGCTCCAAAACAACGAAATCCGCACCATGATCACGGCCGTCGGCACCGGCATCGGCAGCGGCGAGGGTGAAGGCGCTTTCAACTTGGAGAAGCTCCGCTACCACAAGATCGTCATCATGACCGATGCCGACGTGGACGGCTCGCACATTCGCACCTTGTTGCTGACGTTCTTCTTCCGGCAAATGGGCGATCTCATCAAGAACGGGCACATCTACATTGCCCAGCCGCCCCTGTACCAGATCACCCGCCGCAAGCGCGTCGAGTATGTCGACGATGATGCGCAGCTCAACAGAATCCTGATCCAATTGGGGGTCGAGGACGTCCGCCTGCGCAGCCTGGCGGATCAGCGTGAGCTGCCACCGAAGCAATTGCAGGAGGTGCTCGAATTGCTCGAATCGCTCGACAAGTACGCCCGCGCGTTGCGCCGTCATGGCGGGGATTTCGCGGAGTACATTGAGCGCCGCGATGCCAAGAGCCATGACCTCCCGCGCCATCTGGTGATTGTCCGCGAGGGCAACGAGGAAACGGTGCATTACTTCCACGGCGAGGACGAACTCCGCGCCTTTGGCGAGGCCAACCCGGACCTGGGTCTGTTCGGCGGCGAGGAGTCGGAGGCCGGCCAGCCGGAGAAGGGGGCCGACAAAAAGAACGGCGCCACCCGCCGCGCCCGCCACACGGAACTACACGAAAGCAAGGCGGTCGCCGAACTGCTCACCCGGCTCGCCCGCAAAGGCCTCAACGTCGATCACTATTCCGCCCAGGACAAGCCGCTCTATGAATTGGTCGAAGGCGAGGGCGAGAAGGAGGTGGTGCGCCCGCTCTTTTCGATCGCCGAGATCCTGACCGGCATCAAGGAAGTTGGCCGGCGCGGCCTGCAGATCAAGCGCTTCAAGGGCCTGGGCGAAATGAACCCGAAGGAGTTGTTCGAGACCACCATGAGCCCCGCCAAGCGCAAGCTCCTCCGCGTCGACCTCAGCGACGCGGTGGAAGCCGAGCAGATGTTCACCACCCTCATGGGCGACGAGGTGGAGCCCCGGCGCCAGTTCATCGAGGACAACGCCCTCAACGTCCGCAACCTCGACATCTAGCCCACCGTTCGAGACCGCCTGAGCCATTCCCCCTTTCGCTATGCCCGACCAACCGGAAAACGGCGCCGCCGCCTCCGTCAACAACCTGCCGCTCTTCGCCGCCAACGAGCGCATCGCCAAGATCAACGTCGCGGACGAGATCAAGAACTCGTTCCTCGACTACTCGATGTCGGTGATCATTTCGCGCGCGCTGCCTGACGCCCGCGACGGCCTCAAGCCCTCCCAGCGCCGCCTGCTCTACGCGATGTTCAACGACTTGAGCCTGTTGCCCAACCGCAAGCACCTCAAGTGCGCCCGCATCGTCGGCGAAACGATGGGTAAGTACCACCCGCACGGCGACCAGGCCATTTACCCCACCCTTGTCCACATGGCCCAGCCTTGGGCCATGCGGGACATCCTCGTCGACGGCCAGGGCAACTTCGGCTCCGTGGAGGATGATCCTCCCGCCGCCATGCGTTACACCGAGGCGCGCCTCACGCACCTCGGCGCCATCCTCATGGAGGATCTGGACCGGGATACCGTGGACTTCGTCCCCTCCTACGACGAAGAGAACCAGGAACCCACCGTCCTGCCGGCGGCCTTTCCCAACCTGCTGGTCAACGGCGGCACCGGCATCGCGGTCGGCATGGCCACGAACATGGCCCCGCACAACCTGGGCGAGGTCATCGATGCGATTTGCGCCCAGATCGACCATCCGGAGATCACCATCCCCCAGTTGATGAAGCACATCAAGGGGCCGGATTTCCCCACCGGTTGCATGATCTGCGGGCTCGATGGGATCAAGGACTATTTCACCACCGGCCGCGGCACGGTGCGCATCCGCGGCAAGGCCGGCATCGAGCAACTCAAGGGCGGCCGGGAACAGATCGTCATCACCGAGATCCCGTACAACGTGAACCGGGCGGAACTGGTCTCGCGCATCGCCGAACTGGTCAACGAGGGCGAGATCAAGGAGTTCAAGGATATCTCGGCTGTCCGCGATGAGTCCGACGAGAACACCCGCGTGGTGGTGGAGCTCAAGCGGGATGCCATCGCCAAGGTGGTCATCAACAACCTCTACCGGCACACGTCGCTGGAGACCACCTTCTCGATCAACGCCCTGGCCATCGACCACGGCCGGCCCAAGACGCTGAACCTCAAGGAGCAGATCAACTGCTACATTGAGCATCGCCGCGAGGTCATCCTCCGCCGCACCCGCTACGAACTGCGCAAGGCCGAGGAGCGCGCCGAGATTCTCGAAGGTTACCTGATCGCGCTGGCGAACCTGGACGAATTTATCCGGATCATCCGCAACTCCGCCAACCGCGACGAGGCCCGGGTCAAGCTCATGGCCTTCGACTTCACCCGCGCCCAGGTCGAGCGGTTGGGCATCCTGATCCGCAGCGAAGCCCGCCTCGTCAACGGTCGTTACTCCTTCAGCGAAGTGCAGGCCAATGCCATCCTTGACCTGCGCCTCTACCAGCTCACCGGTCTGGAACGCGAGAAGGTCAAGGGCGAATACGACGAACTGCTCTCCCGCATCAAGGACCTGCTCGACATCCTGGCGAAGGAGAGCCGCGTCTTCTCGATCATCAAGGCCGAGTTGCGGGTCATCAAACAGAAGCACGCCACCCCGCGCCTGACCGAGTTGGTCGCCGACGAAGGCGACATTGCCATCGAAGACCTGATCGCCAACGAGGGGGTCATCATCACCATCACCCACAACGGCCTCATCAAGCGCACCAACATCAGCGCCTTCCGCGCCCAGCGCCGCGGCGGCCGTGGCGTCGTGGGCATGACCACCCGCGAGGTTTCGGCGGTCGAGGGCGAGGCGGCCGACTTCATCGAACACCTCTTCTCGGCCAGCACGCACGACTACCTGATGTTCTTCACGAACACCGGGCGCGTGTATGTCGAGCGCGTGCATGAAATCCCCGACATGGGCCGCAACGCCAAGGGCCGCAGCATCGCCAACCTGCTCGAGCTCCAGTCGGGCGAGAAGATCGCGGCCTTGATCCGGATCGAGGCCCGCTACGGTGCGAACAAGGAGGACCTGACCTGGAAGGATGGCGGTTACCTCTTCTTCGCCACCCAGAAGGGCACCGTCAAGAAGACCCCGCTGGAAGATTTTGGCAATGTGCGCAAGGGCGGCATCATCGCCATCTCCATCGAGCCTGGAGATACGTTGATCAACGTCAAGCTCACCAACGGCCACAATGAGGTCGTGCTGATCACCCGCGAAGGCATGAGCATCCGCTTCAGCGAGGAGGACGTCCGATCCATGGGCCGTCCTGCCGCCGGCGTGCGCGGCATCGATCTGGAAAAGACCGATCAAGTAGTGGCCTCCGCGTTGGTGGTTTCCGACGCCACCTTGCTCGTGGCGGGCGAGAATGGCCTGGCCAAGCGCACTATCTTCGACGAGTACCGGCTCCAGGGTCGCGGCGGCAAGGGCATCATTACGATGAAGGTTACGGATAGGACGGGCCCCGTCGTGGGCGCTCTCACCGTCCGGGACGAGGATCAGATTATGTGCATCACCACGGGCGGCCAGATGGTTCGCACCGGCGTGAAGGACATCCGGGAGACCGGCCGCAACGCCATGGGGGTCAAACTCATCAATCTCGAGGAGAACGACCGGCTGCAAGCCATCGCCCCAGTCATCAGCGAGGAGAAGGAAGAGGGCGGAGAAGCCAGCCAACCCGAAGCGCTGTTGTAGCGGCCGGGATGCCCGCAACGTCGGCGGCTGCAGGGGACCCGTATCTGCGGGTCCCGCGAGCGGGTGTTTTTCTCCTGCCACCAGATGGGGGAGGGCCGCTTTTTCTCCGCTTGCCAATGGGGGGCGGTTTGTCGCTAAATCTCGCGCCAACAACTATGCGAAACCTCGGTTCCATTGTACTGGTTGGCCTGAGCTTGGGCTTCGCCTTGGGCGGGGAGGTTGCCGCCGCGGGAGATCCCGTGGCCGAACTTGTGCCCCCCATTCTCCAACCGTTGATCACGGGCCAAGACGCGGCTGCCGCGGGCGTCGTAGCCGGCAGGCCAGTGCGGCAGTCTGTGCCGAGCAAGCCTCCGTTCGTGCTGCAGCCCGATGACCGGATCGTGCTGCTGGGAGATAGCCTCATCGGACGTGAGTGGTCATTCGGATTTCTGGAAACCCGCATGACCGCCCAGTACCCAGGCCAGAACCTTCGGTTCTATCATCTGCCCTGGCTTACCAACCATCCGTTGGCCGGCGGAGTGGCCCCCGGCGATTGGCTTGGCGCGCTCACCAACCAGATTCTCGCCCTCAACCCGGCCGCCGTCGTGCTGGCCTTCGGCTCTGACGCCGCTGATGCGGACGCCTCGACCAATGCCGCCGCGTTCCATAGCAACCTGACCGCCTTGGCCACCGCGCTGAGACGGCCAAACGCGAGCACGGCTCCCAAACTGGTGCTCATCGGCCCGTTGGCCACCGCCGAACCGGTTGCCACCAACCAAGTCTTGGGGCCGAGGAATGCTGCGCGGGCTGCCTTCAGCCGCGCCGTGGCCGAGACCGCCGAGCAAACGGGTGCCGCCTTCGTCAATTTGTGCGATTGGTTCCTGGCTGACCTGCCCCGCGCCAAGCCCCAATCAGACGGTTCCGGTTCCTTTTCGCCAGCCTGCTTGGACGAGCACAACCGGCTGACCCCCTACGGATTTGTCCGCGCCTGCTACGGTTTTGAGCGGCAGCTTGGTTGGGGCTCCACCGCCTGGCGCTTCGGCATGCTTCCCGACAACACCATGCGGGAGGGCGGCTTCGGCACCACCGTCCTGGAACACCAGCGCACCGACAGTGAGGCGCGGTTGGTTTCGTTGGACACCCGGCTGCCCATCCCCAATGTGCCCGGCCTGATGGAAATCGATCCCAGCTCCCGGCCGCAGTGCTACTTTCAGATTCCCGGGTTCCGGGCGGGCCAATACGTGCTGCGCATCGATGGTCAGACCAACGTGACCGCCAGCGAGCAGGGATGGGCCCGGTACCAGATCATCACCAAAGGCCCTCAGTGGGATCAGGCGGAGAGCCTGCGGCGGACCATCGTCCAGAAGAACGCGCGTTGGGTGGAGGTTGCCGCCACGGTTCAGACCTCCGCCGACCCGGTTGCGGCCTTCGAGGCGGCGCAAGCCGACGCCCGGTTGGTCGAACTTGAGCGGGCCATCGCCAAGTTGCGCGTGCCGGTCAAGCACACCTTCATGGTGACGCGCGAGCCTTCGGCTGAACCGGAGGCGACAAATCCCGTGCCAAAGCCCCGCCAACCTCGTTCGGCCCCCCCTCCTCCGCCTCCGCTGCCTCCGACCGTGAAGTGAACCGTGCCGGTTGGCCGGCACTTGGT
>CAYYMW010000028.1:0-29220 GCA_964472515.1 uncultured Verrucomicrobiota bacterium
GGCGGCACCTTCACCAACGTGGCCGACAACCTCGAAGCCCTTGCCGATTACGGCCTCACCAACGCCATCGCCATCATCCACGACTGGCAGCGCAGCGGCTACGACAACGCCCTCCCCGCCCATTACCCGGCCAACCCCTCCTACGGCGGCGACCCGGGCATGAGCCACCTGGTCGAGACGGGCAAACGCTTCGGTATCCGCTGCGCGCTGCACGAGAACTACGTGGACTACTATCCCAACTACGACAACTTCACGGTGGACGACATTGCGCTCGACTCCGCCGGCCAGAAGCAACTGGCCTGGTACAACCCAGGCACGGCGATCCAGTCCTTCGCGGTCAAGCCCAACGCGATCATGCGCCTGACCGCCACCCAATCGCCCGAGATTCACCGCCGCTACGCGACCGAGGCCAGCTACCTGGACGTCCACAGTGCCGTGCCCCCGTGGTTCCACGTGGACCAGCGCGCCTCCGAAGCCGGCGCCGGCCAGTTCAGCCGGGTGTGGGATATCCATCGCCAGCTCTGGGCTTACGAGCGCACCACCCACGGCGGCCCCGTCTTCGGCGAGGGTAACAACCACTGGTACTGGAGCGGCGCGCTCGATGGCGCGGAGGCGCAGTTCGGCAGCGGCTGGCCCGGCAACGGCGGGTTCACCGTGCCGCTCGCCGTCGATTTCGACCTGCTCAAGATCCATCCCCTCCAGTTCAACCACGGCATGGGTTACTACAGCCGTTGGTGGCCCACCGAGTCGTATCACACCAATTGGGCCGGGGTCCCCCCCATGGTGGTGCTGGACCGCTACCGCATGCAGGAGGCCGTCTTCGGCCATGCCGCTTTCCTGGATGGCGCGGTCTACGCCAACCTGCCCCTGGCCTGGCTCGAACACCATCTGCTTTCGCCCCTGACGGCCCGCTACGCCACCCAGCGGCCTCTCGAGATTCTCTACGAGCGTGACGGCGCATGGCTCGATGCCACCGCCTTCGCCAAGCTCTCCGCGGGCACCGGTCCCACCAGGGTCCGCGTCCGCTATGAGAACGGTCTGGTGCTGACGGCCAACGGCGCATCCAACACCCTTACCGCCGGCGCGTGGACCCTGCCGGATTTCGGCTGGGCCGCCGAAGGCGCCGGTCTCACCGCCGGAACCACGTTGCGCAATGACGTGGTCACGGACTTCGCCGACACCGGCGACTCCCTCTTTCTCAATGCCCGGCCGGCGGCGGATTGGTATCTCTCCAATTACCGGCGCATCCACCCGGTCGTCAGCTCATTCCAATCCACGGGCACGCGGGCCTTCCGGGTCAGCTACCGGTGGGAAGTGCAGGACCGCCTGGCCAAGGACTATCGCTGCTTCGTTCATTTCAACTCGAACACGGTGATTCGCGCCCAGCAAGACCACCTGCTCGCCCAACCCACTTCCCAATGGCAGGCCGGTCAGACGGTCAGCGATGGCCCTTGGAACGTCACGCTTCCCACCAGCCTGCCGGACGGCGACTACGGCTGGTTCATCGGCCTGTTCGATCCCGCCGATGGAACCCGCGTGCGTCTCCAAGGCGTGGACGACGGCTCCGGCCGCATCCGCCTGGGCACGCTCCGCCTCGCGAACGCCGGGGCCACGGTCACGTTCCTCGCCGAGACGGGTTCCCCGACTTTCGATCCCGCCACCTGGTACGCCCAGCATCTCAACACGGCCAACCAAGTCGTGGATTTTGGCCCGGCCCGCACGGATGGTAGCGCCCGGCTGCATCGCGAGGGCAACGTCTGGTATCTCCAGACCTGGCCCCGCAACCGCGCGTTCACCCTGGAGCTGAGTTCGGACCGGTTCCCCACCCCGCCCGAGGTGCAGAGCGTCGGCGGCACGACCGCCAAAGTCATCCCGGTGGCCTCCGGTGCCTATTGGCGTTTGCCCCTCAACGGCGCCCGCGAGTACCGTTGGACCAACGCCCCGCCCCGCCTCTCCATCCTGCGCACGAATCAGGACGTCATTGTCTCCTGGCCCGCCTCGGCCGACGGCTTCGCCCTCGAAACCACCCCTGAACTCGCACCTCCCGGCGCCTGGCAACCCGCCTCGCTGCCTCCCGCCACAGCCAACGGTCAACTCTCCGTCACCCTCACCGCCACCGAACCCCGCCAGTTCCACCGCCTGAAACAGTTGCCCTGAGGGGTGGTCAGATCTCGCTCGTATTTGTTAACTGCGCGACGGTGGGCGGGCCTGCCTCGATTCGAGGTTGACTCGATCTGCGCCTTCACGTCCGCTGCTCTCAACCTCGCCGCAGATCAACGCACCGTTCCACCGGCCGCAGGCCATTTCCGCTTCACAACCACGCCAACGGCGTGGTGGGGTGCCAGCCCGGGGTAACACCCCGGGGAACCAGTCGCCGCAAACCTCTCCCGCCCTGTAAGCGGCGGGAGGACGTTGACCGTTCCCGCACCAACCCGCCCTTCGTTTTCAGGTCATAAGGGTCGGTCCTTGGTATCCGCATACGAACGCCCCTTCGCTGATGGTCCAAGCCTCCGGCTTCCTGAGGGTGCGGCTGCAGACGCCGCCAGCGGCTCAGCCGGCGGCGTCCCGATAGTCCGGAGCCCGCGGGCTCAGGCGCGGCCAAGCGCCAGCGGGCTGCGCTCTGGAGGGCGCGAAGCCTTTCGCCACCATAGCCAGACGCGGTGGTTGCCGTTGCCGACAAGCCGACGTGGATCGTGGCCCAAGCGCACGCGGGAGCAGGGCTCGATCAGCCCGCAAGGTGCCATCCAGCGGTTGCGTCCTTTACGGGAGTTGTACGGCGCGGTAGAAGCGTTTGACCTGCCGGGGAGCCTGTTCGTCAATCCACAGCTGTGGACTGTTGGTCAGCGTCAAGGTCGTGAGCGGGAGCCATTCGCCGGGGGCCAGCGCCGTGGAGTAGTCGATGCGATAGGACATGCCCGCCACGCCCTGGATGCTCAGACCCGCGTACATTTCCAGGCTGATCTCAGGAGCCTGCGCCACGGTGATCTGCGCGGGGTCGCTGAAGACGCTCCCCGCCGCATTTCGGACCTCCGCGCGGTAGCTGCCGGCCTGCCCGGCCTGGACAGACAGAAGGGTAAGGACCGGCCCGGTGGCGCCGGAGACGGGTTGGTTGTCGTGATACCACTGGTAGCTGAGCGGCGCGCTGCCGGTGGCTTCGACGCCAAGCGTTACCTGCCCGCCCACCGCCACGGATTGCGACTTCGGCGAAGTGGTGATGACCGGGGGGGTGACGGCGGCGGAGTCGATGGTCAGGAGTCCGTTCTGTCCCTGGAACGGCGCGGCCTCGAAATCGACCGTCACTTCCCGAAGCGTGGGATTGTCGATGAACGAGAGCGTGGAGTTGGCGCCAGCGGCCCCGACCAGCAGGAAACTGGCCGAGAACAGGACCTTGCCGTCGTTTGCGGAAACGCCCAGCGCATTCGGATCGTCCCACGAGAACATCAGCTTCCCGACGTTGGTCAGGGTGGTGCCGAAACTGCCGGCGGCAAGGCCGTCCAGCCCGTAGTCGCCGGTGCCGACGAAGCGGGCGACCGATGGATCCCACGAAAGCGTGAACTGAACGCTTGTCACCTGGTGGAAGCCTGAGGCGGAGATCTCCACCCTGACCACCGCGCCAGTGGCTCCGGAGACGTTGCCGGCCATGAACTGCACGGCTGGGGTCACGGTGGCGGGGGTAACCATCCGCCGTGCCGCCAACTTCGCAGCCGCCAGGCCCACGGGCGTGAGCCAGGAGTTGTTGACGTCGCCCAGCTTGACCGCAAGGAAGTCCTGTCCGGCGGCGTCGGCCTGCAGATTGCTGTAAGCGCGGCTGGTTGGGGCATCCCAAGGGGTCTGCGGATCGGCAAAGACGAAGTCCGAAGCAACGAACCTCCAAAGGCCGGCGGGGAACTGGTTGGTGCTGCCCAGAATCACCCGGCGCATCAAGGTGATATCCATCGTGGTCACGGAATCGCTGCCATTCACGTCCGCAGCGAGGATCTTGTAGGGGGAATCCAAGGCCGCCACCCCGAGCACATGGCGCCGGGTGAGCGTGATGTCCATGGTGGTCACCCCGTTGGCTGCCGGAGAATCGTCGGCCTTGGACGGCGTCACCGTGTAGTCCTTGCCGAGGCTGACGGGGAAGGAGTATGCGCCACCAGCACCGGAGACGGTGGCGGACGCTGCTCCGCCGCTCAAGGCCAGCGTCGTTCCGGGGAGCGCCCGGGCGCGATCATACAGGAGGACGGCGCCGCTGATTTGAACCTGGTCGGCCACGCGCACTTGTCCTGGGACCGTGGTAACGGCCAAGGCAGTCAGGGTGGAATCCACGGCTTCGATCAGGGTGGGAGCGCCATTGACGAAGAGGTTGCAGGCGGCGCCGGTCTCGCCCACCAGCAGGAAGCGGAGGCCCGCGATCGAGACCCCGTCGGCGAGAGTCTTGCCGCTGGCCTCGGGATCGTCCCACGAAACCGTAAGGATGCCTTCATTGGTGCGGCCCGTGCCGAAGTTCCCGGCACCCAGGCCATTCAGGCCGAATTGCTCTGCGCCCACCAAGCGCACCACGGCGGGGTCCCAGTGCAGGGAGAACTGGAATGAGAGCACCTGGCTGAAGCGCTTCACCTGCAACGGCACGACGACCTCGGCGCCCTTCATCCCGGCCGCCTCACCCAACTCGAAACTCAACATCGTGGTCGCATCGCCCAGGGTAAGCGAGGCGGCGCGGCTGACGGCGCGCCCTTGAGTATTGGTAACTGCGACGAAGTAGCTGCCCACGTCTCCTGCCTGAATCCCGGTGATGGTCAGTTTGGCGGTGTCCGCTCCACCGATGTGCGTCCCGTTCGCCAGGGCGAGCGCATCACGGTACCAGCGGTAGGACAAGGGAGTGCTGCCCGAAGCGGTCGCGGAAAAGCTGACGTTGCCGCCCAGGAGGGCGGATTGGCTGAGCGGATGCGTCAGAACCGCCGGGGCGGAGGCCTTCACGACCAGCGTGACGGGGCTGGAGACCGTGGAGGCACCCAGATTGTCAGTGGCCTTGGCGGTCAGAACGTACGTGCCGGCAACCAGGTTGGTCGCCGCGAGGGTGTACGGCGCCAGCGCGTCTTCACCGAGCTTGGTTGCATTCGCGTAGAATTCGACCTTCACGATGGCTCCGTTGGCGTCGGGATCGGTGGCGGAAGCCTCCAAGGTGAGCGTCCCGGGCTCGCCCAAGGTCAATCCCTCGGGCGGAGCCGTGAGGGTCACGACCGGCGCTTGGTTGTCGACCGCTGTCACCGCCAGCACCGCGGCCTGGCTCAGGGTGGACCCAGCTGGGTTGACCACGTACAGCGTATAGCTGCCGGCATCCCCCGGTTGCACGGTGGCCAGGGTCAGCGTCGGTGTGGTGACGCCGGAAAGACGGTTGCCGTCCACGAGGTTATTGCCGTCCTTTCGCCATTGATAGGTCAGGGGCGGCAGGCCGCTGGCGGCCGCCTGTAACTCCACCGTGGCTCCCTGGGCCACCGTCTGCGACTGGGGTTGGCTGGTGATGACCGGCGTCGTCGGCCCTGCATAGTGAAGCCGGGCGGTTCGCTGCGGGTTCTGGCCGTCCATGGGCCACGCACTCTCCGCCGGTCCGGACAAATCCCATTGGAACGCCAGGATCTTCGCGTTGACCGGTCCGAAGTAGATTACCCCGTTGGTACCGATGGCCGCGCCAGCCCTGCACCAGTAGACCGTGCGCTCATGGAACGGATACTCCCACCGCTTGATGCCCGTCTGGCCGTCAATCGCGTAGAGCACACCGTCGGAGGGGATGTTGCCGGGCGATCCGCAGAAAACCGTGCCATCCGACCCCACCACCGGGCTGGAAAGCGCGCCCGTATTGGCCTTGAACTGCCACCGCTTGGCGCCCGTCACTCCATCCAGGGAAATCACCAACCCATCCTCGGTGCCCAGGTACAGGGCGCCGTCCGCCCCGATGACGGGGGCATCGCGGATAAAGCCATCGGTTCGGACTCCCCACTTCTTGGTACCGCTGCTCCCATTGATGGCGTGCAACAGCCCGTCATAGCAATAGACGTACACGGTCCCATCCGCACCGATCGCCGCCGAGGTGCCAAAACCACCGCCCGCCTGGTACCCCCACAGTTTGGCGCCCGTGTCGGCGTTCAACGCGTAGAGCGTGGCGTCAGCGGAGCCGACAATCACGGCCCCGCTCGCCGCGATGGCAGGGGTGGCCGTCACCTTGCCGGCCGTCTGGTAACTCCATTTCTCCGCGCCGGTCTGGCCGTCGAGCGCGTAGATCGTCATGTCGTCCGACCCGATGAAGACCGTGCCGTCGGCACCGATCGCGGGCGATCCCTCCACCTTGTCATCCGTGGCGAACTCCCAGCGCTTCACTCCGGTGGCCCCGTCCACGGCATAAACAAACCAGTCCAGGCTGCCAAAGTACACCGTGCCATCGTCCCCGACCGCCGGACGGGAGAGGTTTGAGTTGTTGCCGCCTCGCCCGGTGTTGAAGGTGGCCAGGAAGCCTCCGTTCATGCCGTCCATGAGGAAGAGATTGCCGTACATGTCCCCCGCATAAACAGTCCCATCCGGACCGATCGCCGGGGCTGTGAAGGTCGGTCCGACGGCGGATTGCCAGGCCAACGTCACGGGCGGCCGGGCAATGGGATCGACCTTCAGCACGGCGGGAACGCTGACAGCGCTGCCCCCCGCATTGCTGGCCCGGAGCGCGTATTTGCCTGCGTCCGCCACCACGATGTCTCTAAGAGTCAGGTTGGTGGTCGTCACCCCCACGAAGCGGGTGCCTTCCATCAAGGCCTCGCCATCCTTGAGCCACTGGAAGGAAACCGGCGGAACGCCGCTGACCGCGGCCGAGAAAGTCACTTGGTCTCCCACCCCAACCAACACACTCTCCGGCTCCCGGGTGAAGTATGGCGGCATTTCGGTGGGTGGCCGCGCCTGAGCCGTATGGCGGGGGTTGTTCTGAAACACCGGCCACGGACTGTTCGCCAGCCCGGCCGTGCTGCTGCTCCAAACGGCAACGAGCTTGCCGCTCTCGGTGGAGGCGTAGACCGTGCCGTCGCCCCCCAACACCGGCGAGGACACCTTCCCACCCGCGTTGTACTCCCAGAGTTTGGTCCCGCTGGCCCCATCCAAGGCGTAAAGCCTGCTATCGTCGCATCCAACGTACAGCACACCATCGGCGCCGACGGCTGCGGCGGAGAACGCGCTGCCGGCCCCGTTCTCGAAGAGCCAGCGGGTGTTGGCCAGATTGGGAGTCATCGCATAGAGCCTGCCATTGATGGTCGGCACGTACACCGTGCCGTCGGACGCGATCGTTGGCGAACCGTTCCAGATGTAACCCGCCACTTGGGAATCCGCGTTCTTCTTGGCTCCGGTGAGCGGATTGAGCGCGGTAATCCAACCGGCGTCGATGTACACGGTGCCGTCCGCACCGATCGCCGGCGCCGAATAGACGCCGCCGCCGCCGGAATACTGCCACAGGTTGGTGCCCGTCTCCCCCACCAAGGCGTGGACCTTGCCGTTTCGGTCCCCCACAAAGACCGTTCCGTCCGCACCGACCGCCGCGCTCCCTTGAATCCAGACGCGCGTGGCGTACTCCCAGCGAACGGCCCCGGTCGCCGCCTCCACGGCATAGAGACGCCCGCCATCCGTGCCAATGTAGAGCAGGCCGTTGTTGCCCAGCGCGGGCGTCGCCGTAATGGTCCCGCGGAGTGCCACTTCCCATTTCTTCACCCCGGTTTCGCCGTCGAAGGCGAGCATGCCGCCCCCGGTCGCCGCCACATAAACGGTCCCATCGGGTCCGACCGTTGGCGCACCCCAGACCTGGCTGAAGATCACCCCCCATTTCCTGGCCCCCGTGGAGGCGCTCAAGGCCAGCACACCGCTGCCATCCAATCCCACGTAGACCATGCCGTTGGTGCCCAGGGTGGGGGGAGAGGAGCGGCTTCCCACGTTGTATTCCCAGCGTTTGGTCCCCGGTTGCTGGGACTGGGTGCTCGCACACAGTAAAGCGAAGAGAGGCGCCACCAAGAGAAGTCGCAGTCTGTTCATAGAAGGTTGCGTCAAACCGACCCGTCCGCCGCGGGATGCTTCCTGTACCCCCCATTCGGCCACGAGATCGGTCGAGGCGCCAAGCGCTTCACGATCAGGTGCCTTTGCCACAAACCCTTCCCGCACGGCGAACGATCACATCCTAGGCAGGCTGCCTTCGGAAAGGCAAACGCAAACCACCGGCAGGTGCAACCGTGCCAACACCTCGGCGCTTCGGCCAGTGCGTTGGCAAGGCGGAACGCGGGGAGTGCCTCAGGGCAACCCTCTGCAAAATGGCCAGACTGGCGCAGGCGTGAAGTCGATCACGAACCGACGTCGTGACGCTCCAAGCCTTGTGCCTCGCCCCCGTTCCGCGGCGCTACTTCAACTCCAAATCGGCGGGCTTGACGCCCGGCTTGTGCTTGCCGAAGCCGAAATAGGTCGGCGCGTAGGTGCCCACGTACTGGACGTCCGCCTGCGCGGGAATCTGGCCGCGCAAGCCGGTGAGCCAATAGCAGCCGTTGACGAGCAACCGGCGCAGGCCTTCGCTCTGGAGATCGACGCTCGCCCCCATCGTCGTGGTCAACACCTCGTTGCCCTTGCCGTACGGGCCGTCGTACTTGCGCAGCCACACCAGCGGCATCATGGGATCGTTCTTCTTGCCGGGCAGGGGGCCGTCGGTGGGTTGCATGCCGGTGAGGACCTGTCCATGCACCAACACCTGGGCGTCCGGCGAAAGATGGGTAACCCCGTAAACATCCGTCGGCCCCCAGATATCGGTCACGCCGCGCAGGATGGGATGATCCTTGAAGGCTGGATTGGGGATGCCCCGGGTGCTCTCCTTGCCGTGGTCGCCATGGTGGTTGACCCACGTTTCGCCCAGCACCTGTTGACCGAACCCGCCGGGCCACTCCTTGCTCTGCCAGTCGAACTTGGCGTAGGGGCTTTGCTTGTTGCCGTAGGCAAAGGCGTGGGTGCTCGTGCGCAAACCGATGAACGGCTTGCCGGAGGCCAGATAGTCGGCGAAGTACTTCATCTGGGCGTCCGGCAACTCGCGGAAGCGCAGCAACATGAAACACAGGTCGGCGGTCTGCAGTTGTTCCATGCCGGGGATGTTGTCCTTCACCAAGGAATCGATCGTGCTGTTCGTCCGGTTAATGGAAAACAAGACCGTACACTTGAACCCGTGACGCACCGCCAGGATGCGCGCCATCATCGGCAGGCCCTCTTCCGAGCGGTATTCCTCGTCCCCGGTGAGGAAGACGATGTGCTTTCCCTTGCCGGGACCGTTTCGCCCCTCGTACACCACCCAATCGGCGGCGCGGGTAGGGAGGACATTCGCGAGCAGGCAAGCCAGTGTGGAGGCGGCGAACAGCGATGCAATCTTCATAAGGCGACGATGGGCGGATTGTCGGGGTTTCCCGGGGATTGGCAAGCCCGGAACGCGGGTGTCGACGCGACTTGGCGCGCGGTCAGGGCGGCGTGCGCGTATAGCCGTGCCGCTGAAACGCCGCCAGGGTTTCCGGGCGGCGGCACCACTCGAGAAAGGCGTCCCGCAAGGCGGGCTGGGGGCTGTTGGCCAGCCCCAGGATCGTCACCCGCGTCGGTGGATACCCCACCCCCGTGGGCACCACCTCGAGTTTGCCGGGATAGAGCGGCACCACGAAGTTCCATACCACCACGGCGTCCAGCGGCCCGAGGATCAGGCCATTGGCGATTTCCGCGTGCGAACGCGCCTGCAACACCACGTTGGACATCACCTGTTCCTTCAGACCACGTTCCTGCAACGCGTTCACGAACAACTCCCCGCAAGTGGAATACCGGGGATCGCCGAGACCCAGCTTCAGGCCCGGCCGGGCGAGGTCGGCGAGCGCGCGAAGTTGCCGGGGATTGCCCGGGCGCACCGCCACCACGGGTTCGAGGTAGCCCACGACCACCGTGTTGGTCCACTGTCCGGCGGCCTTGAGCTTCTCCTCGAAGGGGTCGTGGCAAACGAAGAGGTCCGCCGGTGTGCCCGCCAGGATCTTGGGCAGCAAGGTCTCGGACCCGCCCAGGTCGCATTCGATCACCACGCCGCGGGTTTCGGTGAATTGCCGATTTAACTCCTGTATCGGCGCGGCCATGGAACTGCCGCACAGCACGCGCAACGCCGCGGTTTCCGGGGCCTTGCGACATCCGGCCAACAGCAGGCTGGCCAGGAGTAGAGTGAATTGGCAGGCGAGCGCGAGGCGCGACTGCGGGAGGCCCATCGGCAGAACGCTGGTGGAGACGCCGGTCATATCAAAACGAGAGTGTAAAGCATCCAAGGCGCGCGAGTCCACCCTCCGTCAAGCCACTGGCCGAGGATGGACAAGCGATGGGGCCGGACCTAGACTCCACCTTGTCCCGGGCAGGCTGACGAATGGGATGTCAGACAGCCATCCGGGGCGAATGACTCAGGCGGCCAATGGTGGCCGAGTCCAATTTTGCGCGATGCCTATGACCACCCCGTCAAGCAACACCCCGGCCGAGGCTGCGGGCCGCTTTCCCACACCGTTCGCCCAGGTTGACGTTGGCTCCCCCAAGCTCGCCGGCTCGGCGAAACCGGTGGGAACCGGTTGGGACGTGAACGCGGGCGGCGCGGATATCTGGGAGCAAGCCGACCAGTTCCATTTCGTGTTCAAGGAAGTGGCGGGCGACTTCGACATCGCGGTCCGGGTCGAGCGCTTCACCCCCGCCCACCTCTATTCCAAGGCCGGGCTGATGATCCGGGAGAGCCTCAGCGCCGACAGCGCGCACCTGATGTTCCTGATGTTTGCCGACAATTCGCCTCGCAACAACAACCTCGGAGCGTATGAAATGCAGTTCCGCCCCGTTGCCGGGGCCAATTGTCAGGCGATCTACCCGGTCGTCCGGCCGCCGGCCCCGCCGGAATTCCCCGCAGCCTACCCGAATTCCTGGCTGCGCGTGGTGCGGTGGGGCGACCGCTTCACGGCTTTCGCCTCCACCGATGGCAAGACGTGGAAGCCGTATGGTGAACAGGTCCTGCAGCTGGCCAACGCCCTCAAAGTGGGGCCCGCGCTGACCTCGCACAACCCGGACACCTCTGCCCAAGCCAGCTTCCGGGACTACACCGAATCCCGTTAACCCCCCATCCGCTCATGAAACGAGTCAAACTGGCCGCGCAAGGTCCCGAGTTCTCCCGCATGGTCTATGGCACCTGGCGGTTGCTCAGCAACAAGCCGACCGCCCAGGAAATCAACCGCCGCCTGCACGCCTGCCTGGAGCTGGGCATCACCACCATCGATACCGCCGAGATCTACGGCCTCTACGAGGTGGAGGCGGCGCTGGGCGCGGCCCTCGCCTTGTCGCCGGGATTGCGCGACCAGCTGGAGATCGTGACCAAGGCCGGCATCTACGTGCCTTGCGCCTACCATCCTGAGCGCCGCACCGCGCATTACAACGCCACCGGCCCACGGCTCATCAAGAGCCTGGAGAAATCCCTGCGCCTGCTCGGCACCGATCATATCGACCTCTTCCTGGTCCACCGCCCTGACTGGCTCACGCGCGCTGAAGAGACGGCTGCGGGTCTGAACGAACTGCTACGCAGCGGCAAGATTCGTTCGGCGGGCGTCTCCAACTACAGCGTCTCGCAATTCGATCTCCTCAACGCGCACCTGGCGCAACCCCTCGTGACGAACCAGATCGAGTTCCACCTGCTGCACATGGAACCCATCCACGATGGCACCCTGCACCAGTGCGAGAGACTCGGGGTGCTGCCGATGGCGTGGAGTCCGCTGGCCGGTGGGAAGTTGTTCGATCCGGCCAACCCCGCCGCTCCGCGCCTGGCCGCCGCTGCGCAAGCCATGGCCCCCCGGTACAATGGGGCAACGCTGGAACAACTGGCCTACGCGTGGATTCTCGCCCACCCGAGCCGCCCGCTCCCGGTCATCGGCACGAACAAACCCGAACGCCTCCAATCCGCTGCGCAGGCCGATGCCCTCGTGTTGGAGCGCGAAGACTGGTACGCCCTTTGGGAAGCCGCCCAAGGCCGCCGGATACCGTGAAGATGGACGAGGCAGCAGCCCGGTGTCCTTAGGTTGCGGCTCTGTTAACGGGCCGCCTCTTGCGTTGCTTTGCGAGCGTGCGGTCAATGCACACTCCGGACGGATTTCCATTCCACCAGCTTCTGCCACGCCAACACAACACGGGCCTTGGCAAGTTGGTTGGTCGGCACATAGAAATCCGCCACCAGCATTGTATCGCAGACCGACGAAATCCCAAACCTACCAAGGACAGCCGTGATACGAGCGGTTGAAGAGGAAAGCGTGCCATCAGTAGTAGCCACCCATGCGTAGCCGGGAATCGGGCAGTTCTGCGCAGGACGGTGTGCCCAAATCCAAACACAAGCAGCGAACAACACCGGGAGAAGGGCGAGCATCTTGTATTGCAGATGTCTCTTCATGACGTCAAGATTACCACCAGAACCACAGGTATCAGACCGTAGTCAAGACGCTACACTTCCAGAGTCTGAAGCGCGACTCCTTTCGCGCGTGTGTCTCTCGATGCTTCGATACCACCGACGCATGGGCATGTTGTGTGTTATGGCTCTTGGGCGAGGCCAGGTTGGCAGCGCTGCTTGGGGTGCGCCAGCTAGGGTAGAACGACCAGGTGTGCTGTCCAGCCTGCAGCGTCAACCTGCTTAAAAAGTCGTCGTTTGTCCTTACCAAGGGTTGCTGTTACGCTTGCGGCGGCGAGGTTCTTGATCCGCACGCGTAGTGTGCATTGGATGGTCAGTCAGGCGGGCATTGTGGCGGCCCGGAGATTGCGATACGGTTTCACCAGAAAGGTCGCCATGTCGGACCAAGAGATACAGCAGCTGGAAAACCAATTCCCGGCCGTTTCGGATAAATCGGAACTTGCTGGGATATTACGACCGTTAGATGCTCCTATCGTGAAAGCCGCACGAGCTGTTGAGAGCCTGAAGTCCCTCCTGATCGCGCTCGCGTTTCTGGCTGTGGCCGGCATGGGCACGTGGTTAGCCGTGTCGACGTACCGCCAAGTGTTCGGCGGTAGGACGCGATGGAGCCATGCACTGGCCCACACTTGGTTCGCCTCACAGTTCAAGGCTGGCGATACCGACGCACCGCTGCTGGCCATGGATTGGTTCAGCGACCACGGAGTCTATTTCTGCCGCGTGACGCAAACCGGACGGGTGTTCTCGGCGCGGGATGTTGGGCACGCGATCCAGGGTGGCGGTGAAATATCGTCGAGCATTTCGTTTGGCAGCACCAACCGTGCGCTGCTGGATGCAGCGATGAACGCGCTGCCTGCCTCATCGGACAAGCGGTTGCGGAAGGAACGTCAACTGCTGGTCAGCGGCGTTCGGAGCAACCAGTGGTTCGCGCGGACTTACGACCGGGCGAACATTCCGGTTGAAGTGGAGAGGTTATACGAACTGACGGGTGCGTACCTTGGTTGGTTCATTCCCGTCGTCTCCGGGAAGCACCTTGCCCATTCGGAATTCGGCACCTATTACACGTCCGCTGCTGGAATCACTTCCTTCTCCTGCGCTCGTGAGGCTCCGGTTGCCGTTTCCGCCGGTCTGAACGGCATCCAGGTTTGGGACGTCGAGCGCGGGACCGTTCAAGACGTCCTTTCTCTGAAGGCCTTCCCCACCTATGCAACGGAGTACTGGACCGCCACCGTTTCGCCCGACGGCGGCACTTTGGTGGCCGCCTCGAACTGCGCGGTGCATGGCGTGGACCTGCGGACTCGAAAGCCGTTGTGGTCCCACGGGCCGCTCGAACAAGAGGGCTACGATGGCAAGCATCTCGTGATCGGCGGTGAGAGCGGACAGTTCCTCTTCGCCGCGGGAGCGCACACGTTGGAGCGCTGGGATCTGGCGAGCGGCCAGAAGCTCGCGGTGCTGGCAAGCAATCAGCCGCCCATCGTCCGACTCGAGGTGTCACGCGACGGGCGCGTTGTGCTCGTGCGTTTCCAGGCCCATCGAGAGGACGATTCATCGGCGTCCTATTCCGCCGTATGGGAAGCGGACAAGGACGAGCCAGCCTGCCGGTTTGAGGAGGTTGGTACCGGCATATCAGCGGACGGACGACTGATTGTGTTCAGCCCTTTTGGGCGGAGAGTGTTGGCGCTGTTTGATTGGCGAGCCGGGCAAAGGCACGAAGTCCCCTTGCGGCTGCCCTACGCCTCACACGGCACTCATTCAACATATTGGTCCCCGGATGGGAAGCGCCTTGCGGCCTATGTTGACAGCTATCCCGCTTCGATCGTTGTCTATGAAACGACGGCGTGGAAACCGTTGGCCCAATGGCGTTGCGGGGAGACCGGGGCCGATTCCGAAGTCGGTTTCGATAGCCGCGGCAACCTGCTTTATCTTCGCGACCACGATCTGAGTATGCTGGACGTCGCGCGTCTAAAGAGCGTGAGCGATTGAAAGCCGTGTGCTGCCTCGCCCTCTGCACCAGGCAACTCTCTCCTCCCGCATGCCCCTCTCCGCCAAGCCCTACCTCCAGAAGGTCTCCTTCCGGTCGGACGCCGACTTGGACCTCGGCGCCTATCCATTCAGCATCCCTGCAGTCCGGGACTTGGAGAAGCTCGCATTCCACCCGGACGTGACGTTCTTCGTCGGGGAGAACGGGACCGGCAAGTCCACCGTCTTGGAAGCCATCGCGCTGAAGCTGGGCTACAGCCCCGAAGGCGGCACCAAGAACGTGCGGCTCCAAACCACCGAATCGGTCTCGTCCCTGCACAACGCCCTGCGCCTGGCCCGGAGTCACGGCAAGCCGCAGGACGGCTACTTCCTGCGCGCGGAGAGCTTCTTCAACGTCGCCACCTACATGGACGAAACGGGTTATCTCGGCGGCTACGGCGACCGTTCGCTCCATGAGCGTTCGCATGGGGAGGCCTTCATGACGCTGTTGACCCAGAAGTTCCGCGGGCACGGCCTGTATCTGCTGGATGAACCCGAGGCGGCGCTGTCACCCACCCGCCAACTCGCCGCCCTGGCCGCGATCCACCGGCTCGTGGGCGAGGCGTCCCAGTTCATCATCGCCACCCACGCGCCGATCCTGCTGGCGTACCCGCGCGCCCGCATCCTCCGGTTTGACGCTACCGGCATCGCGGAAGTCGGGTATGAAGAGACGGAGCACTACGCCGTGACCCGCGACTTCCTCAACCATTACCCCCGGCGGCTGGAGCAACTGCTCTCCGCCAACGTGTCCGCCTGAAGGGCGCCCGGCTCCTCAAACCTGTCTCCGCCCCACTTCATCCCCGTGCCACGTCCTGAATATGGTCGCGCATGGGGCCTCCCGCACTGCCGACATCATGGCAAGATTGGGTCGGGGCACCTTGGATTGGGGTGGCTTTTTTGCCACCCAGTAATTTGCCGATCCCAAGGAGAACATCGTCGGCGTGCTCATGAAACAAGCCCAGAGCGGCACCGACGAAACCGGTTGGAAGTGCCGCCAACACGTCGGCCAGTTGGTGGGTAATTGAGGGTTGCCGACGGCCTCCAGCCATTGCCGGAGCGCTCCAAAAAACAGGGGCGGCCCCGCCGTCCGCCATGGCCCGCATCTGTCAACTTGACAGCCAGCAACCCCGAGGGAGCGCTGCCTGTGATGGTATGATCGACTCAGACAACAGCCCGGAGACGCAACGCGGGAATAGCGCGGTCGGTGGGGTTTCACGTCTCGGAGGTGAGGAGGCTCACGTATTCGCGGTAGGCAAAGACGCGGCCGTACTTGCCGCCGGTGATTTCATGCACGATGCCCAGTCTAGCGAGCCGCTCGAACGATTGGGCGATGGTGTGCGGGGCGACATGCACGACCGTTGATGCGGCAGCGATGGTCGTTACCGGCTGAGACTGGAGGAAGTGATGCAGCCGGACAGCCGTGCCGGCGGGCCGACCGAGGGCGGAGACGCGGTCATGGTCGGTCTTGAACAGGGCGAGCAGGCGGCGGGCGGTTTCGGTCGCCTGCGTAGCAGTATCGCGGACGCCGGTGAGGAAGAACTTCACCCAGCCTTCCCAGTCGCCGGTAAGCCGGGTGGATTGGAGCAGGTCGTAATACTGCTGCCGGTGCTGTTTGAAGTAGAGGCTCAGGTAGAGCATCGGCTCGCGCAGGGCTCCCTCGACGCACAGGAGCAGCGTGATGAGGAGGCGTCCGAGCCGGCCATTGCCGTCAAGGAAGGGGTGGATGGTTTCGAACTGGACATGCGCGAGTGCCGCCTTAATCAGCAAGGGTGTCTTGACGGGATCGTTGTGGAGGAACTTCTCCAAGGCACCGAGGCAGTCCATGAGGTGATCGGCAGGGGGAGGAACGTAGAGCGCGTTGCCGGGCCGGGAGCCACCCACCCAGTTTTGGGAGCGGCGGAACTCGCCGGGTTCCTTGCTACTGCCCCGCCCCTTGGCGAGGAGGACGGCATGGATCTCCTTGATCAGGCGCAAGCTGATGGGCAGCCCTTCCTGGATGCGCTTCAAGCCATATTGCAGGGCGGCGACGTAGTTGGAGACTTCCTGAACGTCGTCCACCGGCACACCCGGCACGGCCTGCATCTCGAAGAGCAGGAGGTCCGAGAGGGAGGATTGCGTGCCTTCGATCTGGGAGGAGAGAACCGCTTCTTTGCGAACGTAGGCATAGAGGAACAGCGCGGGGTCCGGCAGGAGCAGGGTGATGCCATCCAACCGCCCGACGGCCAGCGCCGCCGCTTCATTCAACTCCTTGAGTTCCTCATCCGCGTCCAGCGGTGGATTGGGCGGCAAAGGGTGGGGAACGAAGGCCCGGCAGGTCTCGCCCAATGCGGA
The DNA here is from genome assembly GCA_964472515.1 of uncultured Verrucomicrobiota bacterium. Lineage (GTDB taxonomy): Bacteria > Verrucomicrobiota > Verrucomicrobiia > Limisphaerales > J093 > CAYYMW01. The sequence continues at coordinate 16,826 of CAYYMW010000028.1, forward strand.
GACGGGGAAGTAATAACCTGTAAGGCCACGGTGCATGGATCGGTTTCAGGAAGAGGCGGGCGGGGTGGTTAAATGTAAGTTTGATGGGCGAACCTTACATTGTGGCCTTATGAATTCACCATTCGTGCATTTGGCCGTACCGGGAGCACCGGGCGGCGACCCTCTCTGGGCGAAGGGGTAGATCAAACTACCCCTTCGCACACAACGACTTGCCTATGCGTGCCTACTTCGCCGCGCAGAGCTGGGCGAAGCGGCCGCGGGCGTCCTGCCAGGCCTGGCGGGTCTCGGCCTGCGGGAGGATGGTCTTCACCTCGAACGATTCGCGCACCACCGCGCGGATGTCGGAGAGCGACTTCACCTCGCCGTCCGCCATGGCCTGCACCAACAGGTTGCCGATGACGGTGGCTTCCACCGGCCCAGTGATGACCGGGCGGTTGCAGGCGTTGGCGGTGAACGGATTGAGCACCAGGTTCTGCGAACCGCCACCGACCACGTGGATCACCTCGATGGGTGTACCACCGAGTTCCTCGAGCGAGTCGAGCACGTTGGCGTACTTGAGCGCGAGGCTCTCGTAGACGCAGCGGGCGAACTGGCCGATGGTCTCGGGCACCGGCTGGCCGGTCTCGCGGCAGAACGACTGGATCGCGGCGGTCATGTCGGGCGGATTCAGGAACCGGCCGTCGTCGGGATTCACCAGCGAGCGGAACGCGGGCGAGGCAGCGGCCTGCTGGGCGATCTGCACGTAATCGTAGTTCTCCCCCTTCTCCGTAAAGGCGCGGCGGCTCTGCTGGATCAGCCAGAGGCCCATGATGTTCTTGAGCAGGCGGTAGGTGTGGTTCACGCCGCCCTCGTTGGTGTAGTTGAGCGCCAGCGTGCGCGGGGTCAGGCGCGCCTCGGAGACTTCCAAGCCCATGAGCGACCACGTGCCGGAGCTGATGTACGCCCAATTGGTCTTGCCGGTGTGCGCCGTGGGCACGGCAGCCACGGCCGAGCCGGTGTCATGCGCCGCCGGGGCCGTAACGTGGATCTTCCCGAGACCCGTCTTGGCGGCCACGGAATCGCGCAACAGGCCGAGCCGGGTGCCGGGATCGACGATCTCCGGAAACATGCCCGTGGGCAGGCCAAACTTCTGGAGCATCTCCGTGGCCCAGCCGCGCTTCGACGGGCTGTAGCACTGGGTGGTGGTGGCGTTGGAGAACTCGCACACGCGCGAGCCGCAGAGGCACCAGTGGAGGAAATCCGGGATGGTCAGGAAGGTCTCGGCGTTGGCCAGCAGCTCCGGGCTCTGCTGCTGCAGGGCCAGGAGCTGGTACAGGGAGTTCAACTCCATGAACTGCAGGCCGGTGTGGGCGAAGATCTCGTCGCGGGGAACGCGCTTGAAGGCCTCCTCGAACATGCCGCGCGTGCGGGCGTCGCGGTAGTGGAACGGCTGGCCCAGGATCTCCTGCGTCTTGGAGAGCAGGACGAAATCGACGCCCCACGTGTCCGCGCCGACGGAGACGATGGAGCTGCCGAGCTTCTTGCCGGCGGCGGTCAGGCCGGTCTGGATTTCCGACCAGAGCTTGAGCACGTCCCAGCGCAGCGTGCCGGCGAAATCCACCGGGCCGTTGGCGAAGCGGTGCTGTTCCTCGAGGCGGATCTTCTTGCCGTCCCACAGGCCGGCCATCACCCGGCCGCTCTCGGCGCCCAGGTCCACACCTAGATAGACTTTGTCTGCCATAATGATTCTCGGTTCGAGTCGTTGTTCTCTTCGTTTGTCGGCGAACTAAAGCTTCTTTTGGCGTCCCATCCAGAGCGGCGTGGCCACGAACCACACGACCATGGCCGCCACCAGGGCAACCTTGGCCTGCGGCAGGGTGGCGCGGTCCGCCCAGTAGAGCAGCGCCGCCGCCACGGTGCCGGCCAAACTGGCCCACGATAGGGTCTGCCACACGGTTCTCATGTCTCTCAGGCCGCCGCGTCTGCACGCGTTGGGACTCCCCTTTGGTACATCTTTGAAAGCCCGACGTAAAGCCCGGCCGCCAGGAACCAGCCCGGCAGGCTCACGAAGTAGATCTGCACCCCGCCCCACAGCACCAATCCGGTGCAGGCCGCCACCGTGGCCAACCACGTCAGCCCGGCGGCCCAGTTGAAGCGCCGGCCAGCGGCTTCGGCGAAGAAGGACCGCAGCCCCAGCCGGGGCAGCACCCAGAAATCGATGAACACCACCGCCCCCATGGGCATGAGGATCATCCCCCACATGGCCACGAAGTCCAACAGCTTCATGATCACCGCCGGGAAGATCGCCGTCAGCGTGGCGGCCGCCCCCACTCCCAGCGTCACTTTGAAGCGGGAGCTGCCGGGAACCATCGCCTGAAACGCCAGTCCCGCCCGGTAGAGCGTCGGGTTCGCCGTGGTCCACCCGGCCATCATCACGCAGATCAACCCCGCCAAGCCGCAGGCGCCCCAGGCCATGGGGCCGGGCAGCACGGCGGTGTTGGTGGGATCGCGGTGCAGTTGCAGCGCGTACAGAATGGACGCCGCCACCCAGGCCATGTAGTGCCCCACGAACATCCCGGCCACCGAAGCCACCCCGTACCAGGACTTGCGCGCGAAGCGGAACAGGGACAGATCCGCCATGCCGATGTGCCAGGCCATGTTGCAGAACCAGGCGAAGAACATCACGTGCCAGAAGGTGAATTTCACCTGCCCGGGCAGCGGGCTGCCGCCCTTCCAGATCACCGTCTGGGCCATGGGCCAGAAATCGGCCACCGACTTCACCCCCAGCTCGCGCAAGCCGATAATCCCAAAGCCAAGGAACACCGCCACCATCCACGGGGCGGCGAAGTTGGCGAATTTGGCCAGCGCCTGATAGCCATACGCGGCCACGAGGGAGAAGAGGGTGCCCATGGCCAGCACCGCCAGCACCCAGCCGACCGAATTGGGCATCAAATCGCCCAGCCCGGGCATCTTGAACTGGAACCAGACGCCCAGCGCGGTCGCCGAGACGGTCATCATGGCGCCGGCCAGCAGGGTGAACATTACCCCGTTCGCGAGGTTGTAGAGACGCGCCAGATCGGGCCCGCAGATCTTCTCCAACTGGCAATAGAGCGTGAGTCGCATCCGCGTCGCGATGGGCGCGGTCATGAACGTCCAGCAGAGCACCGCCAGCAGGTTGCCCACCACCAAGCCCACCAGCAGGTCAAAGGCGCTTACGCCCGCCGCCACGAAGAGCGGGCCGATCGTCAACTCCGTGCCCGCCACGTGCTCGCCGGCGTATTGGCCGACGAAGCTCTTGAGCCCCAGCCAGGCTTTTTCGGGCACCGGCTCACGCTCGAATTCCTCCACGGGCTCGGCCTGTGACGGACGGTCGGGAACGGTTTTGGTGCTCATCGCCTACAATTTCGAACTGAACGCATACGAGCCTGAATCCAACTCGATGACGGCCTTGCCCTTCTCCATGCGGAGGAACTTCACCCCGATGGCCTGGTCCAACGGCTTGTTGGATTCCGTGATGCCTTCCACGCCGGAGGCCGGCAGCCAGGCTGTGGCGCGGGTGTTGGCAGGAATCGTCACCTGCCACTCAAACTGCCCACCATCGCGCTTCCATGCCGACGCGATGCGCCCATGGATGGACCGGTACTCGGCCTTCACCCAATCGATGGGGGGCTGGTCCGGATTGCTGCCCGCGGTGGGCGGGCCGGGGCGTAGAGCCAGGCGGCGGAAACCGGGGCCATCCGTGTCAATGCCCGCCAGCGAATGGAACATCCACTCGCAGACCGCGCCAAAGGAATAGTGGCTGAACGAATTCATGGCGGCGTTGTTCTCGCCAAAACCCTTGTCCTTCGTGAAGCTGTTCCAACGCTCCCAGATGCTCGTGGCGCCGTTCACCACCTCGTAGCCCCACGACGGGAACTTGCGGCTCTGCAGCAGGCGCACCGCGAGGTCGTGGTAGCCGGCTGCGGTCAGCACGGTCAACAACGGCCGCGTGCCCAGGAACCCCGTCGCCATGCGCACGTCGTTCTTCTCGATCATCGCCACCAGGCGCGCCGCGGCCTTCGCAGCCAGATCCTCCGGCAGCAATCCGATGTAGAGCGGCAGCACCTGCGCCGTCTGCGTGGCCACGGTGATGGTCCCGTCCGCCGTCACGTACTTCTTGAGGTAGGCCGCCTGGACGTTGGTGAAAAGCTGGCGATACTGCGCCGCGTCGTCGGGCTTGCCGATGGCTTCCGCCATTTCGGCCATGAGTCTGGCGGTGTAGGCAAAATAGATGGTGTCGACGTACTCGATCGGCGTCTCCTCGCCCAGGGAGAGCCAGTCGCCCCACGTGTTGCCGATCGAGACGCCCAGGAAATCCGGGCTGGAGGCCTTGCGGAAGTTCATGAACTTGGTCATCGAGGCGTAGTGGCGTTCGATGATCCGCTTGTCGCCGTATACGTGGTACATGGTCCACGGGCAGATGATCCCGGCGTCCGTCCAAGCCGTGCCGAAGCACTTGCCCGGGGACCCGTGCCCCATGGGGTAGGGGCAATAGTCGGGATAGGCGCCGTTGGGCAGTTGCGCCTCCTCCACCTCCCGCATCCACTTGGTGAAGAAAGCCGAGACATCGGCGTTGTAGGTCGCGGTACGAGCGTACACCTGGGCGTCTCCCATCCAGCCAAGACGCTCGTCCCGTTGCGGGCAATCCGTGGGCAGCTCCACGAAGTTGGCCCGCTGGGTCCACAACACGTTCTTATAGAGCCGGTTGATCAAGTCATCGGAGCACTCGAAGGAACTCACCAACGGCGTGTCAGAGCCCAACACGATGCCTGTGACGGCGTCGAGCGGCGGCTTCCCCGGCAGACCGGTCAGTTCCACGTATTGGAAACCGTGGTAGGTGAAGCGGGGTATCCACTCTTCGCCTTTGGGATCACCGCGCAACGTATAGAAGTCTGTGGCGCGGGCGCGGCGCAGGTTTTCGGTCATCAGCCGACCGTCCGTGTGCAGCATTTCGCCGTAACGGATCTTCACCTGCGTGCCCGCCGTGCCCTTCACGCGCAACCGGATCACCCCCGCGAAGTTCTGGCCCAGGTCAAAGATGTACACGCCCTTTTGCGGCTCGGTCATCCCCACGGCATTGACGAGTTCCGTCGGACGAACCGGCTGGGCCGGGTAGGCTTCCAGGCGCGGTGGCTTCACGAAGCCCAGCTCCACCTCGCGGTTGCCCGTGTTGTCGGAGAACACCGCTTTGGTGCTGCCGTTGTCCGCCGCGCGGATGGCCGTTTCCCAACTCTTCGCGTCGAACCCCGGCTTGGCCCAATCCTTGAGTTCGCGCCGCGCGTCATAGCTCTCGCCCATGATGAAATCGGCCTCGCGGATGGGACCTTCGCCCGTCACCTTCCACGTGGTATCGGTGGCGATCACCTCGCGTTTGCCATTGCTGTATTCGATCTCCAGTTGCGCCATCAACGCGGGCGTCTTGCCGTAGAAATACCGGCCCACCTTGTTCGGCCCGTAACCCACCAACAGCCCGTACCCGACATAGCCACTGTACCAACCGTCCGCCACGACGGCCCCAATGGCGTTCGCGCCGCGCTTCACCAGCGGGGTGACATCGTACGTTTGGTAATAGGCACGCTTCCGGTAATCGGGCCAGCCGGGTGCAAAGCAGTCCTCACTGACGCGCTGTCCATTCAGGTGCAGCTCATAGATGCCCAGTGCCGTGGCATAGATCGTCGCCCGTTTGACCGCCTTCTTCGCTTCGAAATCCTTGCGATAATGCCGCGCGGGGGGCAGGTAGAGTTGGTCCCGGCTTTTGTGAAGGGGAGAGGTGTCGCGGAAGCTGATCCACTCCGCCTGCCAATCCGTGGGATCGAGCAGGCCCATCGTCCACCGGGCTACTTCGCTCCACCCGGAGGGTTTGCCGTCCTTGCTCCAGATCTGCACCTTCCAGAAGCAGCTCTGCCGGGAGGCCAGCGGCTTGCCGGCATAGACCACCTCGGTCGTCCGGTCGGATTCCACCTTGCCGCTGTCCCAGAGATCGCCTTTGTCGCGTTTGAGGTTCTCCGGCGTGCTGGCCACCAGCAGGCGATACGCGGTCTGGCGCTGGCCTCGTTCCTGCGCGCCTACGGTCCACCGGAAGCGAGGCTGGCGCTCGTCCACGCCCTGGGGGTTGGCCAGATGTTCCACCCGCAGGCTGCCGGCCTGGGCGGGTGCCATCAACAAGGACGCGGTGAGAGCGGTGAGGGAGCAGAGAACGGAAAAACGAATGGTCATAGGGACAAGAAGTTCATGCAAGGGCGAGGGCGGAACACCCCGAATCCAACGCCATCGCCGCCAAGGAAAGCCTGGCCGCCGTCGCTGTTCATGGGATCGGCCTGACGGTTGATTTCGCACGTTGGTGCAGGTCACGCCTGACGAACCGGCGCGCCCCCCCGCCTGACAACCGGATGGCAGGCCTTCCACAGCGCCGACTTGATGACCGGCAGGGCGGCGTTGGGGCGCCACCCTGCCGCGTTCAAATAGGAGGCTATTTCGCCGGGGCGTTGGTCGCTTGCGCGGCCGCCGCCGTCGGTTTGGCCTGGCTCTGGCCCAGGTACCCGCTGTAGGCGGCGATCATCGCCGAGAGCAGCAAGGCCACCAAGCCCGCGCCCAGCAGCGTGCGGGTGCGGCTGCTGGTGCCCTTCCATTCGCCGAGGATGATGCCCAACAGCGTGCTGAACAGGATGGCGCTGGCCATCAACACCGCCCAGCCCACATAGGCCGTCTTGCCCATGGCGGGCTCGCCGGTCTTGAAGCAGATGAATTGCGAACACCAGATGGCGCCCGCCAGTCCCGCGAAGATCAGGTTGCCGACCAGCGGCGTGCCCGCCTTGACGTAGTCACCCGTGGTCTTGTTCTTCACGTTGAGCATCAGGCACCAGAGGAAGTTCACCGTGAAGCCGCCGAGCAGCACCACCACCAGCACCGGCATCCCGCGCCAGGCATCGCTGGTCAAAGGCGCGGTCGTCTTCGCCAACTGCTCGATGTCCGCCCCGCCCTGCAGGCCGAAGCTCATGCCCGAGCTCATCAGGCCGGAGAAGATGGCCACGAGAATGCCCTTCTTGAAGTCATACTCGGCCACCGCCTTCTTCTTCTCCTCCTCCGGCAATTCCTTTTCCTTGGACATGCCCGCCATGCCGACGACCACGATGCCCACCAAGGACACCGCCACGCCGAACAACGAAGCCAGCCCGGAACTGTTTTGGAGGAGCGCGCCGAACTCGCCCTTGAGCATCGTGGGGATCAGGGTCCCAGCCGCCGAGCAGAGCCCGCAGCCGATCGCCAACCCCAACCCCACGCCCAGGTAACGGATCATCAGGCCCCAAGTGAGCCCGCCCACACCCCACATCGCGCCGCACAGGTAGCAGGTGGCCAGCGTTTTGCCGGAGGTCTGCTTGAGCACGGCCAAGACGTTGGGGGAGGTCGTGAAGGCCAGCAGCCACGGCACGATCACCAAGCCGAAGACCGCGTAAACGAGCCAGTAGCTTTCCCAGGCCCAGTTCTTGACCTTTTTGAAGGGCAGATAAAAGACTGCCCCTGCCAGACCACCCAGCGTGAAGATAAGGACCCCCAACGCCGGGTTGGTCGTTGCTTGCGCCACTTCGTTCATGGCTAGAAGGGGTAAGCGTTAGGCGCGCGTCGACAGCACGTCTTTCTCGTACTGTTTGACCTCCGCCAGCCAGGCCTGACCCACGGGCACCCCGGCCTTGGCGCAATAGTAGTCCCACACCGCGCCGAACGGCAGCGTCTTGGCCTCTTCCAGCATCGCCAGCCGGGAGGTGTTGTCGCCCACCATTTCCAGCGCGCGGATCTTCTGGATCGGCGTCAAGCCGGCCATCAACAAGGCTTTGATCATGCAGCGAGTGCCGATGACCCAGGCCGCCACGCGGTTGATGCTGGCGTCAAAGTAATCCAGCCCGATGTGCGTGCGCTCCAGGTAATTGCCCCAGACCAACTCCTGCGCAATGGCCTGCAGATCGTCGGTCAGCGTCACCACGTGGTCGCTGTCCCAGCGCACCCCGCGGCTGACGTGCAGCGCGATCTCGGGCAGGAAGCACATCACTGAGGAAATCTTGTCCGCGATGCCTTCAGTCGGGTGATAATGCCCGGCGTCCAGCGTGAGCAACTTCTTGCGGCTCACCGCGTAACCCATGTAGAACTCGTGCGAGCCCGGCACATAGCTTTCCGAGCCGATGCCGAACAGTTTCGGTTCCACGGAATCGACGTTCAGCTTGGGATCGATGGCCTTGGCGAACACCTGGTCCAGTGACTCGGCCAGACGTTCACGCGGGGCCTTGCGGTCCGCCGGGGTGTCCTTGGACCCGTCCGGGATCCACAGGTTCGTCATGCAGGTCTTGCCCAAAGTCTTGCCGATGGCTGCGCCGATCTCGCGGCAGCGGATGCCGTGCTCGATCCAGAACTTGCGGATCGCCTTGTCGGGATGGGTCAAGGTCAGGCCGCTGGCCGCCTTCGGGTGGGCAAAATAGGTCTGGTTGAAATCGAGCCCCAGCTTCTTGGACTTGGCCCAGCTGATCCAGTTCTTGAACTGGTCCGCCGTCAGCGCGTCGCGGTCCACCTTCGGCCCGTCCATCTCCGCGTAACAGGCGTGGATGTTGAACCGGTGTTTGCCCGGGATCAGCGACAGCGCCTTCTCGAAATCGCCGCGGAGTTCATCCGCCGTGCGGGCCTTGCCGGGGTAATTGCCGGTCACCGCCAGTCCGCCGCCCAGTTCGAGTCCCGCGTTCTCGAACCCGCCCACGTCATCCCCCTGCCAGCAGTGAATGGAGATGGGCACATTGCCCAACCGCTTGAGAGCCTTCTCGGTGTCCACGCCCACTTCGGCATAACGTTCCTTCGCCAGAAGATAGGCCTGCTCGATCTGCTTTGCGTCACTCATAAGTTTTCGCGTTGCCGCGCCGTCTCATTCGGTCAGCTGAGTCTGGCCGGAGTCTAGCGTTCGCCGCCACCGCCGCCAGCAAAAACTCGCGGCCGGGTCGTCCGCCCGCGCTTCAATCGGCTTGAGATCGACCGCTGGAACTGCCAAGCTGCGCCGCATGAACCGAATCGTGGAACGCTTCGCCCGGTTGCAGCGTGAGGGCAAAAAGGGTCTGGTGGTCTACTACACCGCCGGAGATCCCCATCTGGAAGCCACCCGCCAACTGGCCGCCGCCTTCGATCGCGCGGGGGCGGACGTGCTGGAGCTGGGCGTGCCGTTCAGCGATCCCCTCGCCGACGGGCCGGTCAACCAACTTTCGGCGCAGCGGGGCCTGGAGTCCGGCACCACTCCCGCCGGGGTCCTGGCGGCCGTGCAGGCGCTGCGGCAGGAATCGCAGGTGCCCGTGGTCCTGTACATCTACTACAACCTGATTCATCGCTGGGGGATGGAGGCGTTCGTCCAAGCCGCGCGGGAGGCCGGCGTGGACGGCTTGCTGGTCCTCGATCTGCCTCCGGAGGAGGGTGACGCTTACGAAGCCTGCATGCGGGCCGCTGACCTCTGTCCCATCTACCTCGTGGCCCCCACCACTCCGGAAGACCGCATGGAACTGATTGGGCGGCGGGCCAACGGTTTCGTTTACTACGTCTCCCGTGAAGGGGTGACGGGCATGCAAACGCAGGTGGCCGCCTCCATCGGGGACATGACGGCCCGGTTGCGCCGCCACACTCAACTCCCTATCGCCGTGGGCTTTGGCATCTCCAATCCCGATCAGGCCCGAACCGTCGCGCTCAGCGCCGACGCGGTGGTCGTGGGGAGCGCGGTGGTGGATCGGATCGCCCGGGCCGCCGGGAGCGCGGAACTCGTGCCGGCCGTGGCCGGGTTCGTCAAGACCCTCGCCGAGGCCGTCAAGACGGTCTGAGACGGAACCGGGCGAGCCGCAAAAAGGGCTTGCCCAAGCCACCGCAGCGCGCAACATTCCATCTAGTTTGCCATCAGCGCGGTCGTCAACCGGCCGCCATCCCCCAACTGCTTATGGGCCGCATCTATAACAACATCGTGGAGACCGTGGGGAACACCCCGCTGGTGCGTTTGAACCGTGTTACCGCCGGCTTGGAGGCGACGGTCTTGCTCAAGTGCGAGTTCTTCAATCCCCTGGGCAGCATCAAAGACCGGATCGGCATGTCGATGATCCTCGATGCCGAGGAAAAGGGCTTGCTCAAGAAGGATACCGTGGTGGTCGAGCCTACCAGTGGCAACACCGGGATCGCCCTCGCGTTTGTGGCGGCCGCTCGAGGCTACAAGCTGATCCTGACCATGCCGGAGACGATGTCCACGGAACGCCGGACCCTGCTGGCCATGCTCGGCGCCAAACTGGTCCTCACGCCGGGAGCGGAGGGCATGCGCGGCGCCATTGCCAAGGCGGAGCAGATCGCCCGCGAGACGCCCAATTCCTGGATTCCGCAGCAGTTCGAAAACCCGGCTAATCCGGACGTCCACCGCCGAACCACTGCGGAGGAAATTTGGGCGGACACCGACGGAAAGGTGGACCTCCTGGTCTCCGCCGTCGGCACCGGCGGCACCATCACCGGGTGCCTGGAGGTAATCAAGCCGCGGCGGCCCTCGTTCCAAGCGGTCGCGGTGGAACCAAAGGACTCGCCGGTCATCTCGCAAACCCTCGCCGGCCAGCCACTTAGACCCGGCCCGCATAAGATCCAAGGCACCGGCGCCGGCTTTGTGCCCAAAAACCTCCACCTCAAGGATGTCCAAGGCCAGCCTCAGATCGTCGAGTGCATCTCCGTGGCCAACGACGACGCGTTTGCCATGGCGCGCCGGCTGGCCAAAGAAGAAGGCATCCTGGTCGGTATTTCCACCGGGGCCAATGTATGGGCTGCCGTCGAGTTGGCCAAGCGGCCCGAGAACCGGGGCAAGCTGATCGTCACTTTTGCCTGCTCGACGGGTGAGCGCTACTTGAGCACGCCGCTGGCGGCGGAAGCCCGGGCGGAAGTGGGCGCCTGAAGCTCGCCGAGCCGTCTCTCCAGGATGCGGAGCTGACCCTCCGCTCCGCAGCCGGGTCGGGTTTCCCTCGACATCCGCCGGTGGGCAGGCGCTATGCTCGGGTCTGACCATGACGCCCGGTTCGCCCATCTCCGAGCGAGGCCCCAGCCTCAAGCCGGTTCACTTCCTCTGCTTGCTGGCCGCCCTCTTCCTGGCGGCCTACCCGGACGTCCTTCTGGGGGGCCGAAGCTTCTTCTACCGCGACTACGGGGTACTGGCGTACCCCACCATCCACTATCAGCGCGAGTGCTTCTGGGCGGGGGAGTTGCCTTGGTGGAATCCCTACAGCAACTGCGGCGTGCCCTTTCTGGCGCAGTGGGGGACCATGACTCTCTACCCAGGGACGCTGCTCTACCTGCTCCTGCCGCTTCCATGGTCACTCGGGCTTTTCTGCCTGCTGCATCTGCTGGCGGGCGGCTGGGGCATGTATGCGTGGGCACGCCGTTGGACGCAGGACGGTCTGGCCGCCTCGCTGGCCGGGGTCGCCTACACGTTCAGTGGGCTGGCCATCTCCTGCCTGCTTTGGCCCAACTACACGGTGGCGCTGGCTTGGGCGCCGTGGTTCCTGGTGGCCGGTGAAAACGCCCTCACGAGTGGCGGCCGGGCGGTCGTTCTGGCCACGCTCGCCGGGACGTGCCAACTCCTCGCGGGGGCGCCCGAAGCCTCGGTGCTTACCTGGCTCCTTTTCGGCGCCCTGGCGATATTGCATGCCTGGCGCACCCGCCGCTGGCTGCCCACGCTGGGCATCGCTGCCGCCGTCATCCTCCTGACCCTGGCGCTCTCGGCCGTTCAACTGCTTCCCTTCCTCGACTTGCTCGGGCATTCGCAACGGGATGCCTCCTTCGCGACGGCGAAATGGGCCATGCCGCCATGGGGTTTCCTCCACCTGATCGTCCCGCTCTTCCGCACGTTCCAGAACTTCCAAGGCCTCTTCTTCCAAACGGGCCAGGAGTTCTTCTCCTCGACTTACTTGGGGATGGGGGTGGTCGCGCTGGCGGTGCTGGCCTGCGGGCAACGCCGCGAACCCCGGGTCTGGCTGCTGGCCGCCCTGGCCTTGGGGGCACTCCTCCTGGCTCCGGGACCGGCCAGCCCCCTCTATCGCCTTTGGCGGGAACTGGTTCCGCTCGCCGGCTTGGCGCGCTATCCCGTGAAAGCCCTGCTCCTGCTCCAATTGGTGATCCCCATGCTGGCGGCGCTTGGCTTGGCCGCCCTCAGCACCCGGGCAGCCGGCGACCCCGCCCTAGCCCGGCGGCAGTTGATCGCGGCTGGCGCGCTGGGTCTGGCCGGCGCAACGGTGGCTCTCGTTTGGAACCGCCTCTCCCCGTTCCCCCTCGAACAATGGTCTGCCTTGCTACAGAACACCTGCCTGCGACTCGTATTCCTCGGGCTGGCACTGCCCTCGCTC